>JBJTIJ010000165.1:0-12345 GCA_046094945.1 Planctomycetia bacterium
GCCTCGGTGTGGGTGCTGGGCGACCTGCGCCGGCGCGTGCAGTCGCTGGAGGAGGCGCAGGCCGCGCGCCCCGCTGCGCCCGCCACCGCCCCTGCCGGCGGCGCCCCCGCGCGCAGCGAGCGCGCGCCGGGCACCTTCCCCCCGCCCAAGCCGGCGCCGGACGGCGAGGCGCCCGACCCGCTGGCCTCCGGCGACCCGCTGGTGAAGCTCGACGCGCTGCTCAAGGCGCAGCAAGAGACCAGCGACAACCTCTACGAGTACTACAGCGACATGCTGGGCGACCTCGTCGCCATCAAGCGCGAGATCCGCCAGCTCAAGGCCAGCATCCGCAACGTGGCGCAGGCGCTGGCGCAGGGCCGGCCCGGCGGCCTCTCGCTGGGCTGGGGCCTCGCCCCCGCGCGCCAGCCGCTGGGCGGCGAGGTGGCCAAGGCCTACGTCGAGGACGCCAAGCGCTTCGGCATCGAGGTGGCGCCGGGCCGCGTGACCGCGCGGGCCATGCTGAACATGTCGCCCAACGAGGCGATGCCCATCGAGTACTTCATCACGCGCTTCCCCGAGTCGGGGCACGAGACGCTGGTGCACCTCGTGGGCGCCGGCACGCTGGGCAGCGAGCAGGACGACCCGCTCAAGGACCTGCGCGGGCTCTCCACCGCGCTCTACAAGGCGCTGGTGGCCGCCGGCTTCCGCGAGGGCGAGGGCAGCCGCGTGGAAGAGCCTGCGCGCCCCACGCCGGCAGCCGAGCCCACGCCGCCGGGCTCGCAGCCGGGCTCGCAGCCCGGCACCGAGCCGGCCGCGCCCGGGACGGAGGGCGAGCAGGTGCGCGAGCCCTCGCCGCCCGTGCTGGTGCTGGCCACGGGCGACACGGTCTACCTCTACGTGCGCTACACGCTGGAGGGGCAGGTGCACGTGGCGCGCGCCACCGACTGGGTGCTCGATCCCAGCACCGGCACGGCGCTGCCCGAGGACTGCTGGCGCTTCACCGGCTCGCGGCGCATCCCCGACCCCGAGACGGGCGAGGAGATGCTGGCGGCCGAGATGGGCGGCCTGCTGGTGTCGGTGTGGCCCAACGCCAGCGCGCTGCTCGAGGTGGCACTGGCCTCGGCCGTGAACAACGACTACCGCTACAACCACGCGCGCATCCCCAAGCCGCGCCGGCCCGCAGGCGCGCCCGCCGACCAGCCCATCCCGCCGCTGGCGCTCGAGCTGATCTTCTCGGCCACGCCGCTGCCGCTGCAGGGCGACGGCGCCCGGCCGCTGGAGGCGCCCAAGCCGCCGGCGCCGGCCGGGGCCGGCCGATGAGCGCGCCCGCCACCTGGCCGGCCGCGGCCCAGCAGCTGGCCACGCGCGTCACGCGCCGCGAGCGCGCGGGCGCGCTGCTGCTCCGGCTGGGCGTGGCACTGTGCGCAGGCGCCGCGCTGGGCCTGCTGCTGCGCTCGCTGGGCGTGGCCGTGCCGGCCGCCGCAGCGCCGCTGGCAGGCCTGCTGGCCGGCCTGCTGCTGGGCCTGCGCGCCGCCGGTCGCGTGCGGCCCGTGGCCCCCGGCCACGCGGCGTGGGCGCTCGACGAGGCTGCCCAGGCCCACGGCGCGGGGCTGGCCGCCAGCGAGCGCGCCGCCACGCTGGCGCCCGTCCCGCGGCCGCCGGCCGTGCGCCTGGCCCCGCTGGAGGGGCTGCCGGCCTGCGTGGCCGGCCTGCTGCTGGCCGCCCTGTGCGTGGCGCTGCCGGCCGCGCCGGCCGCGGCGCAGGGGCCCGCGACACCCGACGACGACCGCGCGCTGCGCGTGGTGGGCACGCTGGAGGCGGGTGCTGCGGCGCACGCTGCGGCGCAGGCGGCCGAGGGCGAGCGCGTGCGCGCAGCGCTGGGCCTCGCGCCCGGCAGCGAGCCCAGCGCCGCGGCCCTGGCCGAGCTGCTGGGCGACCCCGCGCTGCGCGCGGCCGCGCGCGCGCGCACCGACGCGGGCAGCGCGGCGGCCGCGGCGCTCGGCGGGCCCGAGGCCGCGGCCAGCGCGGCGGCGCTGGCACAGGCGCTGGCCGGCGCGCAGGCCGGCGCACGCGCCCTCGCGCAGGCGCGGCGTGCCGAGGCGGCGCGCGGCGCCGCGCCCGGGAGCGCTTCCGTGCCGCCCTCGCGCCGCGCGCTGGTGGCCCGCTACCTCGACGCCCGCGCGGGCGGGGAAGGACGCCGATGAGCCGGACGAAGACAGGCGTGTGGCTGGTGGGCGCCTGCGGCGGCGTGGCCACGCTCAGCATCGTGGGCGCACGGGCGGTGGCGCGCGGCCTGCGGCCCGCGGTGGGCCTGCTCACCTCCACGCCGCTGTTCGACGGGCTGGACCTGCCGCGCGTGGACGACCTCGTCTTCGGCGGCCACGAGATCCGTGCCACCGACCCCTGCTGCGCCGCGCAGGAGTTCGCGCAGCGCGCCGGCATCCTGGACGCCGCGCTGCTGGAGGCGCTGCGCGACGACCTGCAGGCCGTGCAGGCCGACCTGCGCCCGGGCTACCTCGTCAACCCCGGCAGCGCGGTCAAGGAGCTGGCCCGCGGCGGCCGCGTGGCGCGCGCGCGGCGCCCGGCCGAGGTGGTGGCCGGCATCCAGCGCGACCTCGCCGAGTTCCGCGAGCGCCATGGCCTCGCGCGCGTCGTGGTGGTCAACCTCGCCAGCACCGAGCCGCCGCGCGAGCTGCCCATCGAGGCCGCCGACGTCAAGGCGCTGCGCCGCCTGCTGGAGCAGCCGCGCGCCAGCAAGGGCCTGACCAACAGCCTCGTGACGGCCTTCGCAGCCATCGACGCCGGCCATCCCTACATCAACTTCACGCCCTCGCCGGGCAGCCACCTGCCGGCGCTCCAGCAGCTGGCCCTCGAGCGCGGCGTGCCGCACATGGGCAGCGACGGCAAGACCGGCGAGACGCTGGTGAAGACGGCCCTCGCCCCCCTCTTCGCGGGCCGCGCGCTGCGCGTGCTCTCGTGGGAGGGCTACAACATGCTGGGCAACCGCGACGGGTTCGTGCTCAACGACCCGCACGCGCGCCTGAGCAAGACGCGCTCGAAGGACGCCGCGCTGCGCAAGATCCTCGGCGACGGCGACCTTCACTCGCGCGTCACGATCGACTACGTGCCCAGCCTCGACGACTGGAAGGTGGCGTGGGACTTCATCCACTTCGAGGGCTTCCTGGGCGCGCGCATGACGATGCAGTTCACCTGGCAGGGCAACGACTCGGCGCTGGCCGCGCCGCTGGTGCTCGACCTGGCGCGCCTGGCCTCCTTCGCGCAGGCGCAGGGCGAGGCGGGCCTCATGCCGCACCTGGCCGGCTACTTCAAGTCGCCCGCGGGCGTGGACGAGCAGTCGTTCGTCAAGCAGCTGGCGCTGCTGGAGGCCTACGTGGCGCGCCACCGCGAGCGCTCGGCCGGCTCGCGCAAGCGCCGCAGCTGAAGCGCGCAGGCCGCCCGCCGGCGGCTAGGCTGCCCCCATGCCCGACGCGCTGCTGGCCGCCCTGACGCTGCTGCCGTTCTACGCGGCCACGCTGGCCACCGACCGCCTGCCGCCGCGCTGGCGCCCCGTGCCGCTGGGCGTGCTGTGCCTGCTGTCGCTGGCGGCCCTGTGCGAGCTCACGCGCTACGACCAGGGCCACGGCCAGCTGCTGTTCCTCGTGGGCACGGTGGGCGCGCCGCTGGGCGCCATCTTCGGCGGCGCCTCGTGGGGCACGCGCCGCTTCTACGGCTGGCCCGACCTGGGGCCGCACCCCTCGCGGCTGGGCCTGTGGTGCCTCTCGCTGCTGCTGGGCGTGATGCTGGGCTCGCAGCTGCGCGCGGCCGACGTGCGCGAGAGCCAGGCCCGCGGCGATGCGCTGCTGGAGCGCGTGCAGGCCTGGCGCGCCGCGCACCCCGGCGTAGCGCCCGCCTCGCTGGAGGCCATCGCCCCCGGTGCCCCGCCCACGCGGATGGGCTGGCTGGCCCCGCCCGCCTACGCCCTCGTGGACGGGCCGGGCGGCGGCCTGGCGCTCTCCTTCCCCGTGGGCACGCACGTGGACATGCGCAGGAAGCTCGAGGGCGGCGGCTGGGAGCTGCTGCGCGAGCGCCCCGGCGCCGCGCGCGGCCAGCGCCCGTGAGCACGCACCCGGCAGGGGCGCCTGCGCTGCGCACGGGCGAGGCGCGCCGCGCGCGCCTCGCGCGCGCCCGCCTGCAGCTGGTGGCCGGGCCCGAGACCGGCGGCGCCGGCTGGGCCGCGGCCGCGCAGGCCGCGCTGGCCTCGGGCGCGGTGGACATCCTCCAGCTGCGCATGAAGGCCGCCGGCGACGACGCGCTGGCCGCGGCCGCGCGCGCGGCGCGTGCGTGGTGCGACGCAGCCGGGGCGCTGCTGGTGCTCGACGACCGCGTGGCGCTGGCCGCCGCCTGCGACGCCGACGGCGCCCACGTGGGCGAGCACGACCTCCCGCCGGGCCTGGCGCGCCTGCTGCTGGGGTCGCAGCGCCTGCTGGGCCTGTCCACGCACGGGCCCGGCGAGCTGCGGGCCGCGCGCGGGCTGCCGGTGGACAGCGTGGGGCTGGGCCCCTTCTTCGCCACCGCCAGCAAGGACCTCGAGCGCCACCCCGGCGGCCCGGCGCTGGCGGCGGCCGCGCTGCCGGCGGCCGGCCCGCTGCCCGTGTTCGCCATCGGCGGCATCAGCGTGGAGCGCCTGCCCGCGCTGGTGGCCGCCGGCGTGCGGCGCGTGGCCGTGGGCCAGGCCGTGCTCGGCGCGCCCGACCCGGCGGCCGCCGCGCGCGCGCTGGCCGCGCTGCTGCCGGCCCTGCCCGGGTAGCCGGGCGCCGGGGCCCGATCCGCGCCGCGCGGCCGCCGCGGTGGCACGATGGGCGCATGCCCTCGCGCTCCCCGGCCCTGCGCCTGCTCGCGCTGCTGCTGCTGCCCCTGCTGGCGCTGGCGCACGCGGCGCCCACGGCCCGGGCCGACGACACGCCCGAGCAGCAGCTCTTCGAGGCCCGCCACCTGCTGCGCGTGCGCCACGAGCCGGATGCGGCGCTGGAGATCTTCGACGGCCTGCTGGCGCGCGAGGACCTCGCCCCGCGCGCGCGCGCCGAGGCGCTGTGGGGCGCGGCCGAGTGCCATGCCGCGCGCGGGCGCTGGGACCGCGCGCTCTCGGCCTGGAACACGCTGCAGCAGGACGCCTCGCTGCCCGCCGAGCTGCGCGCGCGCGCCGAGCAGGCGCTGCAGGAGCACGCCAGCAAGGTGGCGCCCGGCACTGCCCCGGGCGTCGAGTCGCGCGAGGCGCAGGAGCAGGCCGAGCGCGCCGCGCAGCGCCGCCAGCAGGTGGCGCAGGCGCTGGACCGCGCGCGCGCCGCGCTGGCCCGGCGCCAGTTCGACGACGCACGGCGCGAGGTGGCGCTGGCGCTGGCCCAGGACCCCGAGAGCAGCGAGGCGCTGCTCGTGCTGGGGCTGGTGGAGAGCGAGCAGCCCGACCGCGGGGCCATGCTGCGCACGCTGCTGCAGTTCTACGAGACGGTGCGCAGCGAGTCCTTCCAGCGCCTGCGCGCGCGCCTGCGGCAGGCCGAGGAGGCCGCCCAGCGCCGCCGCAACGCCGGCGACCTGCCCGGCGCCGACCTCGTGCTGCGCGAGGCCATCGCGCTGGTGGACCGTAGCGAGTTCAGCGCGCAGCTGGAGGCCGAGCGCTGGAACCTGCTGTTCTGGCTGCGGCAGGTGGCCGCCGAGGCCCGCGCGCAGCAGCTGGAGCTGGCGCCCGAGCCGGTGCGCCCCAGCGGCCCGCCCGCCGACGCGGGCCTGCGCGGCCGCTTCTTCGCGCTGCTGGGCGAGACCTTCGGCGAGCGCGCCGAGGGCGGCGGCGACCCGCTGCGCTTCCACGAGTTCGCGCCCCAGCCGGCCGCCGGGGCCCCCACGCAGCGCTCGCTGGGCCCCAACGCCTTCGCCTCGGCACGCATCGCCGTCGAGCAGGGCCCCACCGACCTCACGCGCGCGCGCTTCGCCGAGCGCTACGTGCGCAGCACGCTGGCCACCGACTGGGCCCCGGCCTCCGAGGCACGCACGCGGCCCGCTGCGGCCGCGCGCACGCCCGGCCGCGGGGGGCTGGGCCGCAGCGCGCCGCCGCGCATCCTCGAGCGCCTCGAGGACGTGCTGCTCGTGCAGCACGGCGAGGCCGTGCAGCGCGAGGTGGAGGCGCTGCGGCAGTCCTTCGCGCCGCAGCCGCCCCCGCTGCAGGTGGCCGTGGCCATCTACGCAGCCGCAGCGGGCGGCACGGTGCGCCTGGCCACGGCGCTGCGCCTGCCCAGCCCGCCGGCGCGCACCGATGCGCTCGACGGCGTGGTGGCCGGCCGCCTGCTCGAGGAGTGCCGCGCCGACCTCGAGGGCCTGCCGGGCCTGGCGCTGCTGGGCACCGCGCAGCTGCGGCTGGACGGCGAGGTGGGCGCGCGGCTGGAGGTGACCGAGCGCACCGAGGCCCACCCGCTGCACGCCAGCACGGGCGAGCCGCGCCTGTCCATCGCCGGGCTGGACATGGCGCGCTACGGGCTGTGGCTGGACCTCTACGCCGAGGACCTGCCGGGCGCGCGCGGCCCCGTGCGCAGCGCCGCCGTCTCGGTGCTGGCGCGCGCGCGGCAGGCCCTGCCCAGCGTGGTGGTGCGCAAGGACGGGCCCACCGGGCCCTGGCAGCGCCTGCCCAAGTTCACGCAGGCGCAGGTGGAGGCCGACCAGCGCCTGGCGCACGCCGACACGCTGGTGCTCTTCGGCCTGCCCAACCCCTTCGTGGACAGCGCCGCCTCCGCGCCCGACCTCGTGCTGCTGGTGGGCGTGCGCCCGGCCGGCCGCGAGGGACGGCCCGCGCCCGTGCCCGACGTGCCGCCGTGGCAGGCCGGCGGCCGCGACGAGCTGCAGGAGCACCCGCTGGGCCCGCTGGGCAACGAGGTGCAGGACGACCTCGTGCTCGACGGCTGGCCCTCCGAGCAGGCCGCGGGCTCGCCCCCGCCCGAGGCGCTGGCACGCGAGGCACGTGACATGGCCCTGGCCACGCTGCTGGCCACGCGCGCACGCCTGCTGGCGGGCAGCGAGGCCAACCCCGTGCGCGTGCGCGAGGGCCGCGCCGCGGCGCGCCTGCCGGCCAGCGACCACCTGCGGCTGGCTGCCGCGGCGGCCTGGCTGGAGGCGCAGGCAGGCACGCTGCTGGAGGTGGAGACGCGCGCCTACGACGTGCCGCGCGCCGCCGCCGAGGCCGTGCTGGCGCGCGAGGGCCTCACGGCCCTGCCCGGCGGCGAGGCCTGGCTGATGCTGCCGGCCATGCTGGCGGCCGCCGACGCCGAGCTGGCCGCAGCCGCCGACGCCGCCAGCCTCTTCACGCTGCGCAGCACGCAGGTGGCACGCGCCACCCAGCAGGTGGTGGCCCGCCAGCTGGCCAGCCGCGGCATCACGCGCCAGGTGCGCGTGCTGCGCGGGCGCGAGGGCGAGGCGCAGCGCGTGCTGGCCGTGCCCGGGCTGGCGGAGGAAGGCCTCGTGGTGCAGGTGCGCCCCGCCCCCGACGAGGAGGGCCGGCGCGTGACGGTGGTGCGCGTGCGCGCCGCGCGGCTGCGCGCGGTGGAGTCCGTGCCCGTCGGCGGCCTGGAGCCGCAGGGCGTGTCGGTGGACGTGCCGCGCTGGCACCCGCTGCGCGAGCGTGCCTCGGCGGCGCCGCTGGCCGACGGCGAGCCGCTGTGGCTGCGCCTGGAGCACCCCAGCGACGCCACGCGCGTGCTGCTGGTGCGCGTGGTCACGCGCCGGGCGGGCTGAGCGCGGGCGCCCGGCCGGCGCGCGCGCGCCGCCACGCCAGCCAGGCCAGCGCCGCGCCGGCGCCCGCGGCGTCCAGCAGCACGTCCCACGGGCTGCCCTCGCGCAGCGGCGAGCGCGCCTGCGTGGCCTCGTCGAGCACGGCCAGCAGCACGGCCAGCCCCAGCGCCAGCAGCCCGCGCCGGGCACGCCCGTCCAGCGCGCGCCAGGCCAGCGCCGCGAAGGTGGCGTAGGCCAGCGCATGGCCCGCCTTGCGCAGCCCGATGTGCCACGCCTGCGCCTGCGTGGCCGCCAGGCCCCAGCCCTCCAGCCACGGCAGCAGCCAGCCGCCCGTGCGCGCCGCGGAGCCCAGCCGCCCGGCCAGCACCAGCGTGCCCGCGGCCCACAGCAGCACCGGCAGCCAGCGGCGCAGCAGCAGCATCCAGCCTCCCGCTCGCCCGCAGGCCCGCACGGCCGAGGCTACCCGCCCAGCCGCCCGGGACGCGCGAACCACTCGCGCAGCAGGCCCGCATCGATGCCGAAGGAGCGGTGCAGCAGGTCCACCGGGGCCGGCCCGGTGGGCACCTCCACGCGCCCGTCGGGCCGCAGCACCTCCAGCGTGGCCGGCCGCTCGCCGTAGCGCCGGATCTCGTGGCCCACGCGCCGCGCGATGCGCAGCGGCGCGGGCCGGCCGCGGTGGAACGAGGCCACCCACGCCTGCCGGAAGGCATCCGGCGGCGCCGGGGAGGGCAGCAGCGAGTAGACGGCGCGCGCCGGCTCGCCCAGCGCCTGCAGGCGCAGCGTGAGCGTGCTGCCGCAGCGCGCCTCCAGCGCCACGCGCCCGAGGGCATCGTGGACGGCCGCCCCCGGCCGGCAGGGCACCGGCTCGGGCAGCAGCAGCGAGGGGTCGTAGAGCCACGGGCCCTCGTCGTCCCAGGCCAGCACCACCGCGTGGCCCTCCTCGGTGACCAGGTTGTGGCCCAGCGCGCAGTGCGCCTGCGCCCCCAGGCCGCGGAACAGGTCGCACAGCGTGTAGGCCAGCGAGAACGACGTGCCGCCCAGCCCGTGGCGGGCGCGCTCGCGCAGCACGAGGTCGGTGCCGCG
This sequence comes from Planctomycetia bacterium, assembly GCA_046094945.1. Taxonomy (GTDB): domain Bacteria; phylum Planctomycetota; class PLA2; order PLA2; family JAEUHO01; genus CAXQZU01. The sequence continues at coordinate 8,833 of JBJTIJ010000165.1, forward strand.
CGGCCAGGCGCTGGGCTCGCCCGGCGCGCGCTGCACGGCCAGCTGGTTGGAGAGGTTCTCGTAGGGCGCCACCGCGAGGAAGCCGCGGTAGACCGCCGCCAGGCGCGCACGGCCGCGCAGGCGTGCGACGGGGCCCGCCTCGAGGGCGAGCAGCTTCAGCCGGTGGCGGGTGATCGCATCCACGCCGGGCGCCAGGCGAGGCGCACGATGCGCCTGCACGTGAAAGCCTACCCCCGGGCGGCGGGGTCGTCCGCGGGCGTGGCGCCCGGCCCGGCAGGCGCCCGCCACCAGGGCAGGGCGCCACACAGGCGCCAGGAGGCCCAGCCCACCAGCCCGCCCAGCAGCAGGCCCACGAGCAGGTCGCCGGGCCAGTGCTTGCCCACGTAGATGCGGCCCACCAGCATCACCAGCCCGTAGAGCAGGGCCAGCAGGCCGGCCCAGCGCCGCGCCGCGCCCAGCGCCACCACGAACACGCCCATGGTGAGCGCATGGCGGCTGGGGAAGCTGGGGCTGTTGCTGGCCACGCCGCGCAGCGGCAGCGCCTCGGGATGGCTGGCGCAGGTGGCCAGCTCCTCGGGCGTCACCAGCACCTGCTCGTAGGCATGCGGCGGGCGCGGCGCGCGCACCGTGCCCCAGAACACGTCGCCCACCAGCATGGCCAGGCCCCAGCCTGCCAGCGCCACCACCAGCGCGCGCAGCGCCAGTCGGCGGTCGCTCCAGCCCACGACGGCCACGACGGCCACCAGCAGCACCACCGGCACCACCTTGTCCTGCGCCGCGGGGAACAGCCACGCGGTGAGCTCGCCATGCCACGTGCAGCACACGGTGTGCACGATGGCGCGCTCGAGCCGGTCGAGCGCCTCGGCCCAGCCGGCCAGCGCGCCCAGCGGCCCCAGCGCGCCCAGCGCCGCGGCGCCGGGAGCCGGCAGCAGGAGGGCGAGGGCGGCGTGCGGCACGCGGCCACCCTACCGCAGGGCCCAGCGCGCCCGTGCCGCGCGCGCGCCCGCCCCGGCCCGTCAGCCCTGCACGCGCCCGTCGCGCACGTCGAGCACGAAGGTCACGGGCCCGTCGTTCTCCAGCGCCACCTGCATGTCGGCCCCGCAGCGGCCGGTGGCCACCTCCAGCCCGGCGGCGCGCAGCGCCTGCACCACGTGCAGCCACAGCGCCTCGGCGCGCGCCGGGGCCTCGGCGCCGCTGAAGCCCGGCCGGTTGCCCGCGGCAAGGCTGGCCAGCAGCGTGAACTGGCTCACCACCAGGCAGCCGCCGCCGGCCTGCGCCAGCGTCAGGTCCATCGGGGTGCGGCCCGGGAAGCAGCGCAGCGCGGCCACCTTGCGCGCGGTGGCCTCGGCGTCGGCCTCGCTGTCGCCCTGCGCCACGCCCACCAGCAGCAGCAGGCCGCGGCCGCACTGCCCCACCACCTCGCCGCCCACCCGCACCTCGGCGCGGGCCACGCGCTGCACGACTGTTCGCATGCGCGTAAGGTACGGCCGTGGCGGCCGCGGCGCGAGGCCGTGGACAGGCCGGCCCTGCCTGCGACAGTGGCGCCATGAGCCAAGAGACCTTCCGCTACAGCCTGCCGCCCGCCTCCGGGCGCATCGCCGTCACGCGCGAGGAGATCGAGGCCCGCGAGGACGCAGTGCTGGGCCCGTGGGCCATGCGCTCGTCGGGCACGCAGGGCCGCGTGCACGCCGAGCCCGAGCACCCCTACCGCACGGCCTACATGCGCGACCGCGACCGCATCGTGCACACGCGCGCCTTCCGCAGCCTCGAGTACAAGACGCAGGTCTTCGTCAACCACGAGGGCGACTACTACCGCACGCGCCTGACGCACACCATGGAGGTGGCGCAGGTGGCGCGCACGGCCGCGCGCGCGCTGCGCCTCAACGAGGACCTCACCGAGTCCATCGCGCTCTCGCACGACCTGGGCCACGGCCCCTTCGGCCACAAGGGCGAGTACGTGCTGCGCGACCTGATGCAGGCCCACGGCAGCTTCGAGCACAACGCCCACGGCCTGCGCGTGGTGGACCTGCTCGAGCGCCGCTACCCGCGCTGGCGCGGCATCAACCTCTCCTACGAGGTGCGCGAGGCCTTCGCGCTGCACAGCCCCTCGCCCAAGGGCCCGCTGGGCTTCCGCGAGGGCATCCGGCCGCTGCTGGAGGCGCAGCTGGTGGACACCTGCGACTCGCTGGCCTACCTCGCCCACGACCTCGACGACGGCATCACGGCCGGCTTCGTCGAGCCCGAGGCGCTGCGCGAGGTCGAGCTGTGGCGCCAGCACTGGGAGCGCGTGCAGTCCGAGGAGCCGGCGCTGCACCGCCGCCAGCAGGCGCTGCTCACCGTCAAGCGCATCATCGACGCCAGCGTGGGCGACCTCATCACCGCCACCGCCGAGCGCATCGCCAGCGTGCAGCCCACCACGCCGGCGCAGGTGCAGGCCCACCCGCACCTCATCGTGGGCTTCCACGACGACATGCACCGCATGCACCGGCGCCTGTCGCACTACCTCTACGAGCACTTCTACAACGCGCCGCCGCTGATGAAGATGGGCCACCGTGCGCGCCGCTTCCTCACCGGCCTCTTCGAGGCCTACCGCGAGAACCCGCGCCTGATGGAGGCCGACGAGCGCGCCTGGGCCGACGAGGTGGGCCTCGAGCGCGCCATCTGCGACAAGATCGCCAGCATGACCGACCGCGAGGCGCAGGAGGAGTACCGGCGCCTCTTCGAGCCCTTCGAGCGCATCTGAGCCGGCCGGCCGGGCCCTAGCCGCCCCACAGCAGCCAGGCCGGGCGGTAGAGCAGCAGCAGGCCCAGCACGGCCACCACCAGCCCGCTGGCGCCCTTGAGCCAGCGCCCGCCGCGCTCCTGCAGGCGCGTGCGCGAGAGCGTGACCACGGCGATGGCCAGCATCAGCGTGTCGTCGAGCATGTAGCAGGCCTGGTAGAGCAGCAGGTAGCCCAGCTCGGCGGCACGCCCCAGCCCGTGGCTGCTGAGCACGCCCACGTAGAGCGCCGGCAGGCCGGCCGTGCACAGGATCTCCACCGTGTTCACGAGGAAGGCCAGCACCACCATGCCCAGCATGGAGCCCAGCAGCCGCTGGCTGCGCAGCACGCGCGTGACGCGCGCGTAGAGGCCCGGCTTGGCGCGCTCGGGGATGCTGAGGCTGGCCCCCACCTTGAGCGCGAAGGCGTCCTTGAGGTGCAGCGCGGCCACGAACAGCGCCCGCATGCCCAGCAGCAGCTGCACCGTGCGCGCGTGGCCCACCATGCTGAAGAAGCCCAGCCAGGCGGCCATGAAGGCCAGGTAGCAGGCGCCGCTGGCCAGCACGAAGGTGCCGGCCACGGCCAGCATGCGCGCGCGGCTCTCGAGGCGCACCAGCAGCGAGAGCAGGAACAGCAGCACCCACATCGCGCACGGACGGCAGCAGCGCGGCGCGCCAAGCCGGGCCTCTACGCGCGCGTCACGCGCGTGCTGCGCAGCCAGCGGATGCTGGGCTCCATGCTGGGCATGGTGGTGC
>JBJTIJ010000166.1:0-1838 GCA_046094945.1 Planctomycetia bacterium
CACGCCCCGTCCCCGCGTCGCGACGCCCGGGCTCCCTGCATGCCCTCCCCCCCGCCCCCCCACCCCAAGCAGCCTGCCGACGACCCCGAGGCCGGCGGCCTTGCGCCCGCGGTGCGCGCACGCGTGCTGGTGCTCGAGGACGAGCCGGCCGTGCTCGACATGCTGCTGGCGCTGCTGGCCGACCACGGCTGCCACGTGACGGGCTGCGCGACGCTGGCCGAGGCCGGCGCGCGTGCCGCCGAGCTGGCCCCGCACGTGGTGCTCACCGACCTGGGCGTGGACGGGGCCTCGCCCCTGGAGCTGGTGGCGCGCCTGCAGCGCGCGGCCCCCGCCACGGTGGTCGTGGCGCTCACGGGCCAGGGCACGGTGGAGACCACCGTGGACCTGATGCGCGCGGGCGCCTTCGGCGTGCTCACCAAGCCCTGCTCGTCGGCCACGCTGGCCGCGACGGTGGAGAAGGCCTTCGAGCACCAGCAGGCGCTGGCGGCCAACCTCGACCTGCGCGAGCGCCTGCGCGTGCAGGACAAGCTGGCGATGATCGGCAAGCTGGCCGCCGGCGTGGCCCACGAGATCAACAACCCGCTGGACGCCACGCTGCGCTGCGTGCGCATGCTGCGCGACCGCACGCAAGACGATGCCGAGGCGCGCGAGATCGTCGAGCTGGCCCACGCGGGCCTGCTGCGCATGGCCGACATCGTCAAGAGCCTGCTCACCTTCTCGCGCAACGCGGCCGTCGAGCAGGCGCCGCGGCCGCTGGCCACGCTGGTCGAGGAGGCCATCACCTCCGTGCGCCTCGCACTGGACGCGCAGGCCCCGCGCTTCGAGCGCCATGTGGCCCCCGCCTGCGAGCGCATGCCGCTGCCGCGCGGCCTCTACCAGGTGCTGGCCAACCTGCTGCGCAACGCCGCCGACGCCACGGGCCCGCGCGGCACGGTGCGCGTGGGCGCCGAGCGGCGCGACGACCGGCTGCTCGTGACGGTGGCCGACGACGGCCCGGGCATCCCGGCGCACGTGCTGCCGCGCGTCTTCGAGCCCTTCTTCACCACCAAGGAGCCCGGCAAGGGCACCGGCCTGGGCCTGCCCATCTCCGCCCGCATGGTGGAGAAGTTCGGCGGCGCCATCCGGCTGGAGTGCCCGCCCGGCGGCGGCACGGTGGCCACCATCAACCTGCCGGCACTCCTGCCGGCAGAGCGGACCATGCAGGAGGTGCCGTGAGCGCCCGCATCCTGATCGTCGACGACGACCCCCTCGTCCCCCGCACGCTGCGCCTGCTGCTGCAGAAGCACGGCCACGAGGTGGACACGGCCGCCCACGCCGAGCAGGCCTTCGCCATGCTGGGCGCCAAGCCCTACGACGTGCTGGTCTCGGACATCAACATGCCCGGGGCCGACGGCTTCGAGGTGCTGCGACGCACCAAGCGCGAGTGGCCGCGCACCGAGGTGATCCTGGTCACGGGCTACGGCACGATCGAGAACGCCGTGCGCGGCATGCGCGAGGGCGCCTTCGACTACGTGACCAAGCCGGTGCTAGACGACGAGATGGTGCTGGTGGTGGCCCGCGCGCTGGAGTCCTCGCGCCTGCGCAGCGAGAACGCCTCGCTGCGCGCGCAGCTGGCCAGCGCCAAGGGCAGCCGCAAGGCCGTCGGCCGCGACGCCTCCTTCCTCAAGGTGTTCGAGACCGTGGACGCGGTGGCGCCGGCGCGCGCCACGGTGCTGATCACGGGCGAGAGCGGCACGGGCAAGTCGATGGTGGCGCGCATGATCCATGAGGCCTCGGGCCGCCGCGACGGCCCCTTCGTGGAGATGAACTGCGGTGCGCTGCCGGAGGGGCTGGTGGAG
>JBJTIJ010000167.1:0-2931 GCA_046094945.1 Planctomycetia bacterium
GCGCTCGACGCGGGCACGTCGCCGGCCGAGCACGTGCTGGCGCCGGGCGAGCGCGCCAAGGTGCGCGGCTGGCTGGCCTGGCGCGACGCGTTGGAGGCCACCGGCCTGCCGCCCAGCCGCTTGCGCACGCGTGACGTGACGCCGCAGGCGCGGGCGGGGGTGCGCGCGCTGTGCGCGCGCGAGGCGGCCTTCGCGCACCTCGTGGCGCGCGCCGGCCCGCCCTGCCTGCCGCGGCGCGGAGGTGGCTTTGCCACGCTGGCCAGCGCCATCGTCCACCAGCAGCTGAGCGGGCGTGCGCAAGCGGCTGGGCGGCAGGCCGGTGGCCTCCATCCCGGCGCGCCAGGCCAGCCAGCCGCGCACCGTGGCGCGCTCGCCCGGCGCCAGCACGTGCTCGGCCGGCGACGTGCCCGCGTCGAGCGCACGCCACAGCGTGCGTCGCCACGCCCCTCGGGCCGGCGCCGGCTCGCCGCGCCGTGCCTCGCGCAGCCGGACGCGGCCCGTCCTGCGCACGGGCCGCCCGGCGCGTGCTACTTGGGCTGCTCGGGCGCCGCAGGCTCGGCGGGCGCCGGCTCGGCCGGGGCCGCGGGCGCCTCGGGAGCCTTCTCGCCCTGCTCGGCCGCCTTGGCGGCCGCCTCGGCCTCGCGGGCCTTGACGTCCTCGAGCTCCTTCTGCGAGGCCTTGAGCGAGCGCTCGATGGAGGACTGTGCCACCTTCAGCGGCAGCAGGAAGATCTGCGAGCCGCTCTCCTCGCCCACGCCCTCCTGCACGATCATGATGCCGGCCAGCTTGCCGGCGGCCGTGTAGAGGGGCTGGGCCGGCTCGGGCGCCGAGCCGTCCACCACCCACATCGTGCGCGGCTTGCTGACCTGGCCGATCACCTCGGCCGACTGGCACACGGGCGCGTAGTCGAAGCCCTGCGGCATGCGCGTGACCGAGTAGAGCATGTCGCCCACCACCGGCTCCGCCACCTGCGTCATGTCCACGGGCGAGAGCGCGCGGCCCTTGAGGTCGCGTACCAGCACGTAGGCCAGGCCCAGCTTGCTGTCCATGGCGCCGAGGATGGCGTCGTACTCGGTCTCGTCGCCGGGGAAGATCACGCGGATGCTCGTGGGCGTGACCTTGATCTCCATCCCCAGGCGGGCGGGCGCGCTCACCGAGTTGGCCGGGATCATGACCAGGCCGGCGGGATCCACCACCACGCCCGAGGCCGTGATGTTGCGCTCCTGGTCCACGGCGCGGCCGCCGAAGCTGCCGCTGATCTTGGCCGTGATCTTCACCGACACGGCCGAGGCCGCCTTGGCCTGGATGAGCGCGGCGCGCCCCTCCTCGGCCCGGGCCGTGGCCGGAGCGAGCAGGCCGAGCGCGAGCACGCAGGGGGCGAGGGTGCGGAACGTGAGCATGGCAACTCCGGGAGGTGGACGGGAAGGCCGGGGAAGGAAGGGGAAGGGAGGTGGCGGGACCTTGCGGCCGGCGCTCAGCGCACCGGCCAGTCGGGCAGCACGAACACGAAGGAGGTGCTGCGCTCGCGGCGCACGAACAGCTTGACCACCTTCGGGCGCGCCTCGGCCGTCTTCTTCACGGCCTCCTTGAACTGCGCGATCGTGGCGGTGGGCTGGTCGTGGTAGCTGAGCAGGATGTCGCCCGCCTCCAGGCCGTTCATGTTGGCCCAGCCGCCGGCGGCCACGTCGGCCACCACCAGGCCGGCGAGCTCGGAGGTCTCGCCCTTGGCGGGCGGCGCCTTGTCGGTGTGCTCGACGTAGTCCATGTAGGTGAGCTCGCGCACCGCGAACTCCAGCACCTCGTCCTTGGCCTTGTCGGCGTCGGCCGCGGTCTCGGGGGCCTCGTCGAGCGAGACCACGATGTCCTGCTTGGCGCCGCCCCGCAGGATGGAGATGCGCGCATCGGCGCCCACGTCCATGTCCTCGATCTTGCGCTTGAGGATCTCGGCGTCCTGCTCCTGGCTGGCCTTGAGCGCCTCGCCATCCACGTGCGTGATGACGTCGGCAGGCTGCAGGCCGGCCTTGGCGCCGGGGCCGCCCGGCAGCACGCGGCTGATGCGGAAGCCCTGCGTGCCCTTGAGGCCCAGCGCCTCGGCCACCGTGGGCGTGAGCACCTGCGTCTGCACGCCCAGCCACGGGCGCGGCAGCTCCTGCCCGCCGCCCTTGGTGGGCTTGGTCTCGAGGTCCAGCACCGTGATCATGTCCTGCTGGTCGCGGCGGAAGCGCACGCCCAGCGCCTTCTTGCCGGCGTGCTTGCGCACCAGCGCGTCGAACGAGGCCTCGTCGATGACCGGCTCGCCGCCGATGGCCAGGATCACGTCGCCCGGCTGCAGCTTGGGCTTGGCCACCTCGGCCGGGTGGCCGGGGCGCATCGTGCTCACCACCATGCCCTTCGTGTCGGGGTAGCGGCGCGCCCACGCCATGGGCGAGGTGATGGGCCGGGCGCTGATGCCCCAGTCGGCCCACACCTTCTCCTCGGCCATGAAGCGCTCCATGCGCTCGGTGCTCACCGCCAGCGACACCTTGGCGCCGTCGCGCAGCAGCGTGACCGTCGTGGGCTGGCCCAGCGGCAGCTCGGCCACCCAGGCGTAGAGCGGGGGCACGTCCTCGAAGCCGTTGACTGCCACCGGCCGGCCGTCGATCTCCAGCAGCACGTCGCCGGGCTTGACGCCGGCCTTGGCCGCGGCGCCCGCGGGCAGGGCGGCCGTCACCAGCGCGCCCGTCTTCATGCCCATCGGGGTCGTCGGCACGAAGTTCACGCCCCACCAGCCGCGGCGCACCTCGCCAGCCTCCAGCGCCGCCTTGAGCGTCTTCTTCACGATGCTGGCCGGGATGGCGAAGGCCACGCCGCCGCCGCCGCGCGTGTTGATGCCCACCACCTCGCCGGCCAGGTTCACCAGCGGGCCGCCGCTGTTGCCCGGCTGGATGAGCG
>JBJTIJ010000168.1:0-2845 GCA_046094945.1 Planctomycetia bacterium
CGTGGCCCGACGTGCTGCGCGTGCGCGACGCGCGCCACCGGCTGGCCGGTGGCGGGCGCGCAGGTGACGGCCACCTGGGAGAACGCCTACGAGCACGGCGCCTGGGCACCGCGGGACGGCCGCTGGACCACGGACGAGCACGGCACGCTGGTGCGCCGGCGCCCGCCGGGCGACGAGGGGCCGCGCCACTGGGAGGTGCGCGCCCCGGGCTACGAGACCGCGCACGAGTACAGCACCGACGACATGGACGAGACGATCGAGCTCGAGCCCGGCGTGGCCATGCACGGCCGGCTCGTGGACGTGGCCGGGCGCCCGCTGGCAGGCGTCACGGTGGCGTGGAAGACGGGCTGTGCGCACGCCCCCTTCCATGGGCAGGCCGTGAGCGACGCCACGGGCCGCTTCGTGCTGCCCGATGGGCCGCGCCAGGCCGACATCGGCACCATCGCCGGCCCGGGCATCCGCTTCGACCCCTACAACGTGGAGGTTGCCCCGCTGGGCGTGGTGCCACCGCTCACCGTGGTGGAGCCCGGCATCACGGTGCGCGGCCGCGTGCTGCCGCCCCGCGGCCCGCACGTGCTCACGCTGGCCTCGAACCAGGAAGAGCGTGGCCCGCTGCTGGAGCTGGCACCCCACGGCCGCTTCTGCCTGCCCCACGTCGAGCCGGGCAGCGAGCTGCAGGTGTGGGACCTGCTGCTGCCCGGCACCGATCCAGAGCACCCCTCGGACACGCCCCTGCGCATCGACCTCGACGCGTGGACGCCGGGCGCCTGCGTGCAGGCCGGCGCGGGCGAGGCCGCGTGGGACGCCGTGCGGCCCGGCCGCCTGCACCTCTTCGCCGTGGGCGCCGCGGCAGCTGACGCAGCAGGTGACGCAGCAGGTGACGCAACGCTCGTGGTGCACCTGGACCGCAGCGACGGCCGGCGCATGACGGCCACCCTCGACCTCGACGACGGCGAGGACGGCGCCGCGCAGGCCCTCGAGCTGCCGGCGGGCTGCTGGCGCGTGCGCCTCTCCGGCGGGCCCTTCGCGCGCTACGCCGCGCAGCCCCTCGTGGTGCAGGTGCCCGCCACGCCCTCCACGCAGCGCCGCGCCCTCGTGCTCTCGAGCGCCGACCGGGTGCTCGTGCCGGCGGGCGACGCGCGGCTGGCCGCGGCGCTGGGCGTGGGCGTGGACGAGCTGGAAGCCATGGACTGGCACCTGGCGGCGCGCGACGGCCTCTCGGGCGCGCTGGTGCACCTGCAGGGCCACCTTGGGCCCGAGGCAGGCGCCGAGCTGCCGTGGGTGCTGCCCGGCGTGGCCGTGAGCCTGTGGGCCTACGGCCCCTTCGGCCGCGTGCAGTTCCTTCCCGCGCGCGCCCCCGCCGGCGAGCGCCGCTTCACGTGGCGCGTGCAGCCTGGCGGGGTGCTCGAGGTCGAGGCCGGCCCAGGGGACGTCGAGCCCGGCCCCGACGACATCCTCGCGGCAGCGGCGGTCCCGCTGCACGTGCAGGTGGTCCCGGACGCCGCCCGGGGCAAGGGCCGGCTGCGCCTGCGCGTGCCGGAGCCGGGTCGGTTCATGCTCTACGAAGCCGCGCATTTCCGCCCCGCGGTCGTGCCCTTCACGGCCTTCGCACCCGGGACGGCGCCGCCGCGCGTGGCCTTCGAGCAGCTGTGGCCGCAGGCAGGCCCCCAGCAGCGGCTGCGGCTCGAGCCGCCCCCGGAGGTGCCGCTGCCGGCCGAGGACTCCGCCCTGTGGGGGCGCCTCTGCGCGCCGCAGGACCGCGCCTCCTTCGAGCGCGGCCCGGGCTACGGTGCCGAGCTGGGCTGGGAGGCCGACGAGCCGAGCCTCGACGAGGGCCGCCTCGACGTGCAGCACGTCCTGCTGCGCCCCGGCACGCACATGCTCGCCGCGCTCGACGCGAGCGGCGTGGAACAGGACGCCGAGGGCACCTGGCTGCCCAGCGGCTGGGCCCTGGCACCGCTACACGCTGTGCTGCAGGGGCCTGGCCCCTACGTGCTGGCCTGGCCCCGCGGCGGCCTGGACCTGCGCGTGCGGCGGGCCGGCGAGGGAGCCGTGGAAGTGCGCGTGGACGGGCACGGCTACGACCCGCGGCCGCTGGGCGGCGGCGAGTTCCTGCTGCGCCTGCGCGGCCTGCGTGCCGGTCGCCACCACGTGGTGCTGCTGGCCGACGGCCATGCCAGCCAGGCCACCGAGGTCACGCTGGCCCCCGACGAGGTGCGCACGCTGGAGGGCAGCCTCCCCGTGGCAGGGCCGGCGGAGGCAGCGCGCTAGGCCGGCCGCGCACGGCCGCGCTCGTCGCGGCCAAGACGCGGCCCGGACGCGGCTAGGACGCGGGCGGCGGGTCCCACGCCACGGCGCCGCCGGGCGTGAAGTAGACGAACAGCATCTCGCCGCCGGTCACCGTGGGCACGTGGTGCGAGCCGGGCGCGAACACCACCCAGCCCGGCGGGTGCGCGTGGAAGCGCGGGCTGCCGGCCCAGTCCAGGCACAGGTTGATCTCGCCGCGCGTGTGCGTGTGGCCCAGGCCCTGGCCCTCCATCCACACCACGTCCACCGCGAAGCCGCCCAGGTCCTTGGCGAGCCGCCCGAAGCGCACCTTGGGGCCGCCGGCCTTGGGCGTGAGCCAGCCCTCGGCGAGGCCCTGCTTGCACAGCGCGCGCACGCGCTCCACCGCCGGGCCGCGCAGGGGCAGCGCCCGGCTCGCACCACGAGGGCCTGGCTGCCCACGCTGCAGGCGCTGGACCCGGCCCGGCCCGACGCGGCCGCCACGCTGGAGCGGGCGCTGCCCCTGCGCGGCCCGGCGGTGGAGCGCGGGCGCGCGCTGTGCAAGCAGGGCCTCGCCGAG
>JBJTIJ010000169.1:0-4084 GCA_046094945.1 Planctomycetia bacterium
TAAAAATGGTGACTGCCAAGACGGAGGAGCCAGACGAGAAGCAGTGGCTGCGCGTGGGCGCCGACGACTACAACGCCAAGCACTTCAGCCCGCGCACGCTGCTGGCGCGCGTGAAGGCCGTGCTGCGGCGCGCGCCGCAGCGCGACGACCCGGGCGCCAGCCGCCGCGTGGTGCGCGGCCCGCTGGTGATCGACGCCGACCGCCACCAGGCCCGGCTGGACGGCGAGGAGATCCCGCTGACGGCGACGGAGTTCCGGCTCGTGCACTTCCTGGCCGTGCATGCCGGGCGCGTGTTCACGCGGGACGAGATCATGCGCCGCGTGATGGGCGAGGAGGTCGTGCTCGTCGACCGCAACATCGACGTGCACGTGCGCTCGGTGCGTGCCAAGCTAGGCCGCCATCGCGACCTGCTGGAGACCGTGCGCGGCGTGGGCTACCGCTTCAAGGACACCGCCGGTGGCTAGCGTGCGCCGCCTGGGCCTGGTGTGGCGCTTCTTCCTGCCCTGCGCCGCGCTGCTGGCCGGGACAGCCGCCGTGGTGGGCTGGCTGGCCGCAGGCCGGCTGGAGCGCACGCACCTGGACGACCAGCGGCGCTCGCTGGAGACCGAGGCCCTGCTGCTGGCCCAGCTGTCCCGCCCGGCGCTGGACGGCGAGGCCGAGGCGGCCGCGCAGGCCCTGCTGGCCGACATGGGCCGGCGCACGGGCCTGAGGCTGTCCGTGATCCGCCGTGACGGCCGCGTGGTGGCCGACAGCGACGTGGCCGACCTGCGCAGCGTGGCGCCGCACGGCACCGAGCGCGAGGAGCTGCGCGAGGCGCTGGAAGAGCCCTTCGGCTTCGCCTCGCGCCAGAGCGACACGCTGCACGCGCCCACGCTCTACGTGGCGGTGCGCGTGGAGCGGGCCGGTGAGGTGCTGGGCTGGGCCCGCGTCTCGCGGCCCGCCACGCTGGTGGCCGCGGAGGTGGACGACCTGCAGGCCGACGTGCTGCGCGCCACCGGCGTGGCCCTGGCCGTGGGCCTGGCGGCGGCCTGGCTGCTGGCACGGCGGCTGGCCCAGCCCCTGCGCCGGCTCACCGGGGCCGCGGACGCCATGGCCGCGGGCGACCTGGCTGTGCGCGTGCGCGCGGGGGGCGGCCGCGAGGTCGCCTCGCTGGCCTCGGCCTTCAACGCCATGGCCGACCAGCTCCAGCAGCGCGTGCGTGACGTCGAGGAGGGCCAGGGCGAGGTGCAGGCCGTGCTGGCCTCCATGGTGGAGGGCGTGCTGGCCATCGACGAGCAGGAGCGCGTCGTGCTGCTCAACGAGGCGGGCGCGCGCATCCTGGGGCTGGATGCGGCCACGGCGGCGGGCCGGCCGTGGTATGAGCTGCTGCGCATGCGCGAGCTGGGCGATGCGCTCTCGGCTGCCCAGCGCGAGGGCCAGCCGCAGGCGGTCGAGGTGCGCCGGCCCGGCCGGGGGCATGACACCGTGCTGGCCCTGCAGGCCGCCCCGCTGGCCCGGCCCGGCCGGCCCGGCCGCGGTGCCGTGGTCGTGGTGCACGACGTCACCGAGCTGCGCCAGCTCGAGCAGGTGCGGCGCGACTTCGTGGCCAACGCCAGCCACGAGCTCAAGACGCCCATCGCCGCCGTGCGCGGGCTGGTGGAGACCATCCTGGACGACGAGGCGATGGAGCCCGCGACGCAGCGGCGCTTCCTCGCCAGCATCCTGGCCCAGAGCGAGCGCATGGGCGTGCTCGTGGAGGAGATGCTGCAGCTCTCGCGGCTGGAGGCGCAGCGCCAGCCCCTGGAGCGTGCGCCGCTGGACCTCGTGCCCCTCGTGGCCGAGGCGCTCGAGGCCCTGCAGCCCCTCGCGCGCGAGCGGGGGCTGGCGCTGGCCTTCGAGCCCACCCCGGGGCCCGTGCGGGCCTTGGCGGACCCCGAGCCCATGCAGCGCATCCTGGGCAACCTGGCGGGCAATGCCCTGGCCTACACGCCGCGCGGGGGGCACGTGCAGGTGCGCCTGCGCCGGGAAGGCGGCGCGGTGCTGCTCGAGGTGCAGGACGACGGTCCGGGCATCCCCGAGGGCGAGCGGGAGCGGGTCTTCGAGCGCTTCTACCGCCTGGACAAGGGCCGCAGCCGCCAGACGGGCGGGACGGGCCTGGGCCTGTCCATCGTCAAGCATCTCGTGCAGGCTCTGGGCGGCGAGGTACGGCTGGAGCCTGCCCCCGGGGGCGGCACGCTGGCCCGCGTGAGCCTGCTCGCCGCCGAGCCCGCCTGACCCATCCCGCGCCGGGTGCCCGCGCGACGCGCCTTGCAGCCGGGCGTCCGGCAGCCTAGGATGTCCATGCGTTCTCGAGGCGGCTGTCGCCGGCAGCCCGGGACCAGTGCCCCGGGTGGGCGTTCGCTCCTCCCATCGTGCGCTGGTCTTGTGCTGACGGCGGCCGTGGCACGGCCCTCCCGGGCCTCGCCGAGGGAACGTGCGCCAGGCGGCGTGACCAGGCAGGTGGCGTGCGGGTGCCTCCCGTGCGCGACGTGCCGTCCCGAGGCAGGGTCTCGCGAGGCAGGCAGTGCCGTGCCCGCAGGCCGCAGGAGGATCCCATGACGTGGTCGAGGTGGACGGCGCCCTGCGCCGTGTTCGTGGCAGCGCTGGCGTCGGCCGTGCCGGCGCACGCTGAGGACGGCGCGGCGCCCAGCGCCGAGGTGCGCAAGCTCGTGCAGGACGAGATCAAGGCGTACCTCGAGAAGAAGAAGGTGGAGGACGCCAAGGCCGGCGTGATGAAGGCCACGTGGAAGGACGGCCTCACGCTCTCGACGTCCGACAAGGCCTACTCGGTCAAGATCGGCGGCCGCATCCACCTCGACACGCAGTTCGTGGACGACGACGAGCTCGAGCCCATCTCGGGCGTGGGCGACGTGGACGACCAGACCTTCTTCCGCCGCCTGCGCCTGTACGTGATGGGCGACCTCACGAAGCACGTGGACTACAGGATCCAGGTGGACTTCGCCACGCCCCAGAACCCGGTGCTGCGCGATGCCTACATCACCATCAAGAGCCTCAAGGACTGCGTGGCCTGCTGGATGCCCAACGTGCGCGCCGGCCACCAGTGGGAGCCCATCGGCCTGGAGACGATCAGCGGCTCCAACGCGGCGGCCTGCGTCGAGCCCTCGCTGACGACGACCTTCCACCCGCAGCGCCAGGGGGGCCTCAACCTGCTCGACTCGTTCTGGAACGAGCGCGCGACGACGCAGCTGGGCGTGTTCAGCACCGACTTCTCCGACGACGCTGACGGCCTGAGCGTGGTGGACAGCGAGGAGGGCGACGGCGGCTACGCCATCACCGGCCGCTTCACGCTGGTGCCGTGGGCGAAGGACACCTGCCGCTTCCTGCACGTGGGTGCCAGCGCCTCGTACCGCACCACGGACGAGGTGCGCTTCCGCGCGCGCCCGGGCCTGTCCAAGGGCCCGTACACGGCCGACACCGGCACGCTGGGCAGCCTGGACTCGGACAACCTGTGGATCTGGAACGCCGAGCTGGCGCTGGTGTGGCGCCGCTTCCACGCCTCCGCCGAGGCCACCTTGGTGGAGCTGGACGAGACGGCGCTGGGCAGCCCCTCGTTCTCAGCCTGGTACGTGCAGGCAGGCTGGTTCCTGACCGGCGAGACGCGCGGCTACAACTTCAAGACGGGCACGTGGGCGATCACGAAGCCCTGCTGCAACTTCCTCGACAACAGCTGCTGCTGCCTGGGCGCCTTCGAGCTGGTGGCGCGCTACGACACGCTCGACCTCAACGACGGTGCCGTGCAGGGCGGCGAGATGTCCAACATCACCGTGGGCCTGAACTGGCACCTGAACGCCAACGCGCGCATCATGCTGGACGTGATCTTCAGCACCACCGAGGACCGCAACGCAGCCAGCGCCGTGATCGACGAGGCCGAGGCCACGTCGTTCCTGATGCGCTGGGACGTGCACTTCTAGGCCGCCCTCGCACGCTGGCGCGCTGGCGCGCCCTTCCTCGCGCCGGGCTGGGGCGTGGCGAAGTCCACCTGGATCCTGTAGTCCACGTGCTTCGTGAGGTCGCCCATCACGTACAGGCGCAGGCGGCGGACGAA
>JBJTIJ010000170.1:0-6843 GCA_046094945.1 Planctomycetia bacterium
CCCCAACCCCACCCACGGAGTCCTCCCATGCGCACCGCCTCCTCCCTGCGCCGGATCGCCCCCGTCGCCCTGCTCGCGCTCGTGGCCTGCGGCCGCGGCGAGATGCCCATCGACCCCGAGGGCGTCGCCCGCTACGGCGCCTTCCGCTACGAGGAGGGCGCCACGGTCAACATGACCGGCGGCGGCAGCGCCAGCGCCATCTCGACGGCCGCCGTCGTGGTGCCCGCGGCCGGCGGCGCGGCCGCCCCGCAGCCGGCGGCGGCCTCGCCCGAGCCCCAGGGCGGCGCGGGCCCCAAGGGCAAGAAGGGCGCCAAGTACGAGGTGATCGAGGTGGCCGACGGCGGCACGATCAAGATCACCTGCAAGGTGACCTCGATGCCCGACCAGGCCGAGATCCCGTTCAACAAGGACAAGGATGGCTGCGGCCACCCGGCGATGAAGAACGAGCGCGCCGTCGTGGACGCCGCCACGCTGGGCCTGGCCAACTGCGTCGTCTACCTGGTGGACATCGCCAAGGGCAAGGACTTCGAGGGCGAGATGGCCGAGAAGGGCCGCACCGTGGTCCTCGACCAGCACGGCTGCCAGTACGTGCCGCACGTGAGCCTGGTGCGCACGGGCAGCAGCATCTCGGTCAAGAACAGCGACCCGGTGCAGCACAACGTGAAGTCGTTCCTCAACAACCGCGCCACGCTGCAGTTCAACCTGATGTCGTCGTCCAACTCGCTGCTCGACCCCACCGACGAGACCAAGCTGGGCAAGGCGGGCAACTACCTGCTGTTCTGCGACATCCACTTCTGGATGACCGGCTACATCCGCGCCGTGGCGCACCCGTACCACGCCCTGACGGGCACGGACGGCGTGGCCACGCTCACCAAGGTGCCGGCGGGCACCTACAAGGTGGGCTGCTGGCACGAGGGCATGGTGCTCAAGGTGGTGCAGAACGGCGCCGAGGTGACCGGCTACGAGCCCAGCGCCGACTTCGAGGAGGAGGCGCAGGACGTGACCGTCACGGCCGGCGGCACCGCCGAGGTCACCTTCAGCATCCAGCCGCGCTAGGCGCGGACCTGGCCGGCCCGCACGACAGCCTGCTACCTCCCGACACGCTGCAACCTCCCGACACCCTGCGAGAGACGACATGAGCCACGACCCGCATGACACGCCGGCGCCGCTGCCGGTGCTGGAGGCCCCGCGGCCGCTGGTGGACACGCGCTACGTGATGACGTGGTTCGCGTTCTCGCTGTTCTGGGTGGTGTGGGGCCCCGTGCTGGGCCTGCTGGCGGCCACGAAGCTGGACGATCCCGAGCTGCTGGCCGGGCATCCACTGGCTGCAGTTCGGCCGCCTGCGCATCGCGCACGTCAACGGCGTGATCTTCGGCTTCTTCACCACGGCCATCTTCGGCTTCATGGCCTACGCGGTGCCCAAGCTGTGCATGCGGCCGCTGACGAACATGCGCGCCGCCTGGTGGGGCCTGGCGATCTTCAACCTGGCCGTGTTCGTGGGCGAGGCCTGCCTGCTCACGGGCCGCCTGCAGGCCTTCGAGGCCGGCGAGTTCCCGTTCATCGTGGACGTGATGATCGCCCTGGCCGTGGCGATCCTGTCGTGGGTCATGCTGGACACGGTGGTCAAGCGCAAGACCGAGCGCATCTACGTGTCGATCTACTACTGGACCGCCGGCATGCTGTGGACGGTCGTGAACTTCCTGCTGGGGGCCTTCGTGTTCCCGTGGGTGCTGGGCGGGGCCAACAGCGCGGCCAGCCACGGCTTCTACCTGCACAACGTGGTGGGCCTGTGGATCACGCCCATGGGCCTGGGCCTCGTCTACTACGTGCTGCCCGTGGCCACGCGCGCCCGGCTCTACAGCCACAAGATGTCGCTGATCGGCTTCTGGGCGCTGGCCTTCTTCTACCCGCTCAACGGCATCCACCACTACATCCACAGTCCCATCGCGGAGTGGGCGCAGACCATCGCCATCGCGGCCTCGATGATGCTGATCGTGCCCGTGTGGGCCTTCAGCATCAACGTGTGGGGCACGATGCGCGGGCAGTGGAAGCAGTTCGCCGGCCCCGGCAACTACGCGCTCAAGTTCCTCATCCTGGGCGCGGTCTGGTACCTGATCACCTGCTTCCAGGGCCCGACGCAGGCCCTGCGCGGCATCCAGGCGCTGACGCACTTCGGCGACTACAACGTGGGCCATGCCCACAGCGCCGTGTTCGGCGCCTTCTCGATCTGGAGCATGGCCGGCATCTACTACGTGATGCAGCGGCTGACCGGGCGCGGCCTGTGGAGCACGCGGCTGGGCGCCTGGCACTACTGGCTGGAGATCGTGGGCTTCACGCTCATGTTCGTCTCGCTGAGCATCGCCGGCTTCGTGCAGGGCAAGCGCCTGCTGACGGCCAACGACATGTGGATCACCACGGTCAACGACATCAAGGACTTCTGGCTGGCGCGCACCATCGGCGGCACGTTGATGGACGTGGGCCTGGCGCTGTTCGTGTTCAACATGGTGATGACGTGCTTCCTGGGGACGAAGGAGTCGGAGCCCGAGTTCCCCATCGAGGCACCCAAGCCGGCAGCCGCCGGGGTGGAGGCTTAGTCCCATGCGCTTCTACGACCGTTTCGGGGGCGTGGTCGGGCTCGCCTTCTTCTTCTGCTATGCCTTCGCCCTGTCGCTGCTGATCGTGTGGCACGTCGTGGGCACCACGGCCGACGAGCCCAAGGTGATCGACGTGCACGGCAACGAGGTGGTGGTGCCCGAGTACACCGCCCAGCAGGCCAGCGGCATGCAGGTCTACAAGGAGCAGGTGTGCTGGCACTGCCACAGCCAGTTCGTGCGCCCGGTGAACCAGGAAGACCGGCGCTTCGGGCCCGTGTCGCAGCCCGGCGAGAGCGCGCGCGACATGCCGCACCTGTTCGGCACGCGCCGCATCGGGCCGGACCTGAGCCGCGAGGGCGGCCTGCGCAGCGACGACTGGCAGCTGGCCCACCTGTGGAACCCGCGCGCCACGATCGGCGCCTCGGTGATGCCCGGCTTCACGTGGCTGTTCCGCGACCACCCGCAGCAGGCCGAGGTGGCCACGCTGCTGGCCGACTGGGACTACGACGGCGACGGCGTCATCTCGGCGCTGGACGCGGTGGTGGGCACGCCGCCCAGCGACCCGGCCGTGCTGGCGCGCCTCAAGGGCGCCGACACGCGCGGGCTGACCACCAGCCTCTACCGCCAGAGCGACACGGGGGCCGACCTCAAGCCCGGCGCCGAAGGCAAGCGCGCCTACAAGGACGAGTTCACGCAGGTGAAGGACGACACGGGCCGCTGGTCGGACACGGCCGACGGCGTGGTCAGCGACCGCGACGGCGGGCCGCTGGCCACCGAGCAGGCGCTGGACGTGGTCTCCTACCTGCAGCGGCTGGGCACGGCCATCGGCCCCTGGCGCCAGCCGCAGGGCGCCTCGACGCCCACGCGCCCGGTGCAGAGCAACCCGCCCAAGAAGGGCGTGAAGGTGGCCTGGACGGACAGTGCCGGCGCTGCGCAGGAGACGGTGGTGCCCGATGGCGTGATGCCGCGGCGCGCGCGCGAGCGGCGCCTGGGCGGCAAGGCGCTGGAGGCGGCCTCCCCGGAACGCAAGCAGCAGGCCAAGGACCTCGAGCTGGAGTACGCCGCCGTGATGGCGGCCTGGCGCAAGGCCAACCCCGAGTGGGACACGCGCCTCGTCGAGGGCCAGCGCCTCTACCAGGAGCACTGCGCACCGTGCCACGGCGAGCAGGGGCGGGGCAACGGCCTGGCTGCGCGCTTCCTCAACCCGCGCCCGCGCGACTTCACGCAGGCCCAGTACCGCTACCGCCACACGCAGGCCGGCAACCTGCCGCTGCACGGCGACCTCTACCGGACCATCTGGCGCGGCCTGCCCGGCAGCGCCATGATGCCGGGCTTCCGCTGGCTGGGCGACGACAACATCTGGTACCTCGTGGACTACGTCGAGCACTTCCTCGAGACCATCGAGGGTGACGCCAAGGCCTTCGACGACCAGGCCGGCGCGCTGGCCATCCCGTCGGTGCCGCGCGTGAGCGACGAGCAGCTCGCGGCGCTGGTGCGGCGTGGCTAGGCGGTGTACGCGGCCGCCAAGTGCAGCAACTGCCACGGCACCGAGGGCCGGGCCGACGGCCCCTCGTGGGACTCGCGCATGGACGCCGGCCACAAGATGCGCCCGCGCGACCTCAAGCCGCGCTTCGAGGGCGACCAGCCGGCGCTGCGCATCCGCGGCGGCGTGTTCCCGCAGGAGCTCTACCGCACGATCTTCACCGGCCTGGGCGGCTCGCCCATGGCCTCGTCGCTGGCCGACTTCCAGGGCGGCTGGGCCGAGGCGGCCAAGCTCGACGCGCTGGTGGCCGCCAAGGCGCCCGAGGCGCAGGTCGAGGCGCAGCGCAAGGCGGCGCGCCGTGCGCTGATCGTGCCGCTCTACGAGGACGACCTCGTGGCCGAGCACGGCGTGATCCGCGAGAAGGGCCTGGGCGGGCAGGACGTCGAGTACCTCGACCGCCTGCGCCAGACGGCCAAGGGCGTGGTGGGCGACGACTGGGCGCTGGTCTTCTACGTGATGGACCTGCTGGGCGTGCGCGACCTCATCCCCGTCACGAACAGCGAGGAGTGACCGGCGTGGCCCGGGGCGGCGCTGCGCCCCGGGGGCCATGCTGACCCTGCTGCTCACGGGCCTGCTGGGCTCGCTGCACTGCGTGGGCATGTGCGGCGGGTTCGTGCTGGCGCTGGACCGCCCCGGGCGCGTGCCGTGGCGGCGCCTGGGCGTGCAGGGCTCGTTCCTGCTGGGCAAGGCCACCACCTACGTGCTGCTGGGCGCGCTGGCCGGCCTGCTGGGCACGGCGCTGGCGCGGGCGCCGTGGCTGGCCGTGGCGCAGGGCGTGCTGGCCGTGCTGGCCGGCGTGGCCATGGTGCTGGCCGGCCTGCAGCTGCTGGGCTGGCTCAAGGCCTTCCCGGTGGGCTCGCTGTTCGGCCCGGGCAGCGCCTTCGAGCGCGCCTCGCAGGCCGTGGCGCAGGCGCGCTCGGCGGCGGCGCCCTACGCGCTGGGGGCGCTCACGGGCCTGCTGCCCTGCCCGCTGGTGTACGCCTTCCTCGCCTCGGCGCTGGCCACCGGCTCGCTGGGGCAGGCCATGCTGACGATGGCCGTGCTGGGCCTGGCGAGCATGCCGGCGCTGCTGCTGGTGGTGCTGCTGGGGGCCATCCTGCGCCCGGCGCGGCGCGTGGCGCTGGTGCGCGCGGCGGGCATCGTGGTGGTGCTGCTGGGCCTCGTGACCGTGGCGCGGGGCGTGGCCCCCGGCTGGCTGCACCTGCACCACCTGCCCTGAGCCGCCACCTGCACTGAGCCGCAACCTGCCCTTGGCGCGCGGCCGCAGGCCCGGCCAGCGGCGTGCGAGACTGCGCCCATGGCCGCTCCCGCGTCCCGCCCGGCCCCGGTTGCCTGCGCGCACTGCGGCCTGCCCGTGGGCGCCGGCGGCACGCGCCGGCGCGTGGAGGGCGGCGAGCGCGCGTTCTGCTGCCTGGGCTGCTCGATCGCCTGGCGCATGGCCGGGCCGGCGGCCGGCGAGGCCAGCGAGGCGGCCGTGTGGCTGGCGCGCATCGCGCTGGGCTTCGGCCTCTCGGCCATCGTGATGCTGATCCAGTGGGTGCACTACATCGACCCCGAGGCAGCGGCGCACCCGTCCTTCCGCGCCTTCTCGCCGCTGGCGCAGGTGCTGGCCACCACGCCGGTGCTGCTGGTGCTGGGCGTGCCGTGGCTGTGGGCAGCGCTGCAGGGCCTGCGCGCCGGGCGGCTGGGCACCGACCTGCTGGTGGCGCTGGGCATCTTCGCCGGCTACGGCGCCTCGCTGCTGACGCTGCTGCGCGGCGAGTCCGAGCCGCTGTTCCTGGACACGGTGACCAGCCTGGCCACGCTCATCGCCGTGGGCCGCTGGCTGGAGGCACGTGCCAAGGAGCGCGCCACCTCGGGGCTGCGCGCCTTCGTGAGCGGCTCGGCGCGGCCGGCCCGGCGCCTGCGCGCCGGCGGCGAGCCCGAGCTGGTGGTGGCCAGCGACCTCGCGCCGGGCCAGCGCGTGCGCGTGCTGCCGGGCGAGAAGATCCCCGCCGACGGCGTGGTGCGCGAGGGCCGCGCGCTGGTGGACGAGGCCTCGCTCACGGGCGAGCCGCTGCCGCGCGCCGTGGGCCCGGGCGAGGCCGTGCGCGCGCCCTGCGTGCCGCTGGACGGCCCGCTGGAGGTGGAGGTGACCGCGGTGGGCGAGGGCACGCTGCTGGCCGAGGTGGCGCGCGTGCTGGAGCGGGCGCGCAGCGAGCGCGCCCCGCTGGAGCGGCTGGCCGACCGCGCCAGCGCCGTGTTCGTGCCGCTGGTGGTGCTGCTGGCGGGCTGGGTGCTGTGGCGCGACCTGCAGGCAGGCGCGGGCGTGGCGGCGGCCGCGGTGGGCGCGCTGGCGGTGCTGGTGGTGGCCTGCCCCTGCGCACTGGCCATCGCCACGCCGCTGGCCGTGACGGCGGCGCTGGGCCGGCTGGCCGAGCGCGGCATCCTGGTGCGCTCGGGCGCGGCGCTGGGCGAGCTGCCGCGCGTGCGGCGCGTGGCCTTCGACAAGACCGGCACGCTCACCGAGGGCCGGCCCGCGGTGGCTGCGCTCGCGCCCGCCCCCGGCGTGGGGGAGGAGGACCTGCTGGTGGCGGCCGCCTCGCTGGAGGCGCTCAGCGAGCACGCGCACGCGCTGGCCCGGCGCGAGGTCGCTGGCCACCACCAGCTCGGGCTCGCCGCCGGCGCGCAGGCGCCGGGCCGGCCGCGCCGAGCCGCTCACGAAGG
>JBJTIJ010000171.1:0-3087 GCA_046094945.1 Planctomycetia bacterium
CCTCGCGGGCCTGGAAGTCGGTGGCGAAGGCGTGCGCGCCCGACTTGCCGGCGGTGTCGATCACCCACACGTCGCTGCTGCCGAACTCGGCCACGAAGCCGGCCGCCAGGTCGCGGCGCACCTCGAAGCGGATCTCGGCCGAGGCGCCGGTGGCCAGGTCCAGCGCGCGCACCGCGTCCACCGCGCCGCCCACGGTGCCGGTGCGCCAGGTGGCCTCGTGGCCCGCGACCAGGCCCAGCAGGCCGCCGCTGCCGTTCTCGACCACCTTGAAGCGCACCTCGCCCACCGCGCCCACCGCGCTGAGCGCGATGGCGTGGTCGGTGAGCGCGCGGCCGTCCTCGAGGCCCTGCACGGCCAGCAGGCCGAAGGCGTCCACCGCGATGGCCAGGCTGCGGCTGGCGGCCTGGCCGTCGGCGGCCACGGCGCGCACGGTGAAGCTGCGCACGCCGGCGAAGGCGGGCTCGCCCGCGACCAGGCCGTCCTGGCCCAGCGCGAGGCCGGCGGGCAGCTGGCCCGCCACGAGCGACCAGCTCACCGCGCCCACCGCGTTGGCGGCCTGCAGGCGCGCCTCGTAGGCGGCGCCGGCCTGGGCGGCCGGCAGGCTCAGGGTGGCCACGTAGAGGGGGGCGGCCACGGGCGCGCCGCCGTCCTGCCCGCCCGCCACCGGGGTGTCGGTGCCGGGCACCTCGATCACCACGGGGCTGCTGCCCTTGCCGCTGTCGCTGGTGCCGCCGCCGCCGCAGGCTGCGAGGAGGGCAGCGCTGCCGGCCAGGGCCAGGAGGGCGAGGCGCTTGGCGACGTTCGCCAGGGCCAGCTCGAGGGGGTTCTTCATCGGACTTCCCTTTCGGAAGCCCACATCCCTGGTCCGGGTCCGCCTGCAAGCAGCCCCGGGCCGCACGCCCTATCGGCCGCCCCTTGAGCGCGGGTGTAGGACCCGGCGCCCTACCCCCCTGGGAGGCCAGAAATGGCCTCCGTACCGCTCACGACTTGCGCGCAGATTGCGTCGCGCCCGCGCAGCAGGTGCGTCGCGCCACGTAGACAATACGCGTGGCGCGCGCGCATCGCGGCGCGTATTCGCACATTGTTCGCACTCGCCGCGCTGCCCGGCGGGCCCGGCCGACCCGGCCTGCCGGGACCCTTGGCCGCCGGCTCAGCGCGGGAAGAGCTCGAGGTCGTAGCCCAGCCCGTAGGTGTGCGGCCCCGGCTGCGGGCGCCAGGTGCTGCCGTCGGCGGCCGGGGTGGCCGTGAAGCCGACGGCCGGCCGCTCGTTGGCGTAGGTGTCCTTGCCGCCCGTGTCGAGGAACACGCCCCACGAGGGCAGGTCGTCGCGGAAGGAGTTGAAGGGCGGGTAGCGCGTGCAGGTGCCGAAGGCGCCGGTGTCGTTCCAGCCGTTGGGCGGGCCCTCGAGGTCGGCGGGGTGGAAGGTGTAGCGGTCGTTGCCGCGCCGGTCCCAGAAGAGGGCGATGCTGTTGAGGTCGGCCGAGCCGGCGCAGTTGTGGTTGACGTCGTAGCCGTCGTCGCCGTCGCCGTCGATGAACACGCCCACGCTGCCGTCGCGCGCGTGGCCCTGGAACTGGTTCTTGGCCGTGGTGTTGGTGGCGTTGTGCGTGTCGTTGCCGGCCAGGTCGATGCACACGCCCAGCGCGAAGTGCGCCGCGGCGCCGGCCGAGTACTTGCCGTTGCGGTAGGTGTCGTCGCCGCCGCGGTCCTCCAGGATGCCCAGGCCCCACCAGTAGCCGCAGCCCTGCGCCCACACCTGCGCGTGGTAGCGGTCGTCGCCGGCGCCATCGAGCAGCAGGCCCACGCCGCCGGCGAGGCTCCAGCCGTCGCCGAGGTCGGCGCGCCGCCCGTAGCCGCAGCCCTGCGACATGGCCACGCTCTGGCCCAGGTAGAGCGCCGAGACGTTGCCGTCGTCGCGGGCCACGTAGGCGTCGTTGCCGGCCAGGTCCAGCAGCAGGCCCGTGCCCAGCGTGCCGCCCAGCCCCTGCGACTGCTGGTCGCACTCGTACTCGTCGTCGCCGGCGAGGTCCACCAGCGCGCCCACGCCCACGTGGCCGGCGCCCTGCCCCCACGAGCCGCGCGTGCGGTAGCGGTCGTTGCCCGCCAGGTCCAGCAGCAGGCCCGCGCCGTGCAGGCCGCGGCCCAGGCTGCCGCTGCCGGCGTCGTAGCTGTCGTCGCCGGCCACGTCCACCAGCATGCCCACGCCGCCCACGCCCGTGCCCAGCGCGCCGCCCCGCGGCGCGGCGTAGGTGTCGTTGCCGCCCAGGTCGAGGTGCACGCTGCTGCCCGGGCCCACGGGGCCGGCCGTGCCCAGCGCGCCCTGCCAGGCGTCGTCGCCGCCCAGGTCCAGCGAGAGGCGCACGCCGCCTTCCTCGTCCACGCTCACGCGGTCGTTGCCCGCGCCGCACAGCAGCAGCACGCCGCCCAGCCGCGTGACGAGGCGCAGCGGCTGCGCGGGCCCGGTGCCCTGCCGGTCGGCCTCGGGCGCGGCGCGCCACTCCTCCAGCGCGCGCTCCAGGTGCACGGCCAGGATCTGGCCCGCGTAGGCCAGCCGCGCGCGGTCGAGGCGGCCCACGAGGTCCAGGCCCCGCGGCTGCAGCGTGGCCGCCTGGTCGTTCTCCTCGTCGGTCCACGGCGCCATCAGCAGCGCGTGGGCCGCGGCCGCCTCGCGCGGCCAGGCCTCGCCCAGCTCGCGGCGCGCCAGCGCCACCCACGGCTCGGCCAGCGACTGGCCCACCAGCACGCGCACCAGCAGGCGCTGCACGGCCGGCGGCAGCGCGGCCAGCTGCGGGTCGGGCTCCACCAGCAGCGCAGCCAGCGCCTCGCCCGGCTGCGCCAGCGCGTCGATGCCGGGCGGGCCCCAGGCCTTGCCCTCGGCCGCCTTGGGCGCGGCATACATGCGTCCGGCACTCACGTCGCACTGCGCCCAGGCGCGCGCCAGCACCTCGCTGGGCTTGGCGGCGTTGTCCAGGAAGCCGGTGCTGATGCGCCCGCTCTCGCGCGGGATCGTGCGCACGTCGGCGAACAGCGCCTGCACGTTGCGCAGCAGGTGCGCATCCGTGCCAAAGGGCCGCAGCTCGTCGGGCG
>JBJTIJ010000172.1:0-11080 GCA_046094945.1 Planctomycetia bacterium
CGACCGAGGCGGCCCGCGTGCTGGTGCGCCTGCTGGGTGCGAGCGCAAGCAGTCCCACCCGCCTGCCCGCCACCCACGACCGCTCCTTGCTGGGCAAGCGCATGCTGGTGGTCATGGAGGGCCTCGACACGCTGGAGCCCACCGGGGAAGAGCCGGCCAGCCTCAAGGTGAAGCCCATGTCGGGCGCACGGGAGCCCGACAGCGAGGAGTGGCTCGACGTGCCGGCCAAGGGCTGCGAGGCACGCTACACCAGCCGCGTGAAGGCCCTGCAGCCTGCCATCCGTCGCGTGGTGGCCAGCCTGTTCTTCAACAACACCGAGCCCTCCTTCGAGACCTACGGCCACCGCCGTGGCGAGCTCGACGAGGGCAGCCTGCACAAGCTGTGGCTGCGCGACGATCGCGTGATGTCCCGGCGCGACATCAAGGCGCGCAAGTCGGTGGCTGTCGGGCTGCTCATCGACGAGAGCGGCTCGATGGGCGTGAACAAGCGCCACATCAAGGCACGCGACGTGGCCATCACCCTCTACGAGGCCCTGGGCCAGGTGCAAGGCCTGCAGGTCTCCGTCTACGGGCACACCACGGCCGACCGCGCCAAGCGCGGCAGCGTGCTGAGCCTGCGCGCCTACGTGACGCCCCGCCTGCCCCGCAACGCCGCCTCGATGATGCGCATCGACCACTGCCACGAGAACCTCGACTCGTGGGCGACGCTGGGCGTGACCCGACGCATGCTGGAGGATTTCCCGCATGTCAGCCGGCGCCTGCTCTTCGTGATCAGCGACGGCCAGCCCTGCGGCATGGAGTACGGGGGCAAGCCGGCCATGGAGCACGTGCGCAAGGTGGTGCAGGCCAGCCACGCCCGCGGCGTGCAGGTCTACGGCCTGGGCATCGACAACGCCTTCACGCCCGAGGAGGCCGACCGCATGTACGGCCCGGGCCGCTGCGTGGTCCTCGAGGATGTCGAGTCGAGCGTGCCCGTGATCACCCGCTTCCTGCGCCAGGTGACGCGCACGATGTGACGCGCCGCCCGGCCGCCCGTTGGCCCGGTCGCCCGGCCTCACGCCTCCCGGCCACCGCGCCCGGCGTCCAGCGATGCGCTTCCGTCAGCCTCCGGGCCGGCAGGTCCCTCGAGGCCCCCACATGCGCCCGCCAAGATCCCGGCAGGACCCCGGCCGGCCCCGGCGAGCCTGCATGCTCTCGCTGCCCGACGGCTAGCGTGCACAGCACCCAAGGAGCCCTTCCCATGCCCAAGCTCGGTGCCGCAGCCCCCGCGTTCACGCTCCCCTGCCAGGACGGCTCGCCCGTCTCGCTGGCCTCGCTGGCCGGCTCGTGGGTGGTGCTCTACTTCTATCCCAAGGACGACACGCCGGGCTGCACCACGCAGGCCTGCGAGTTCACGGCCTCGATCCGCCACTTCGAGGGCCTCAAGGCCAAGGTGGTCGGCGTCTCGCCCGACACGCCCGCCAGCCACGCGCGCTTCATCGCCAAGCACAGGCTGGCCGTGACGCTGCTGAGCGACCCCGAGAAGAAGGTGATGAAGGCCTACGGCGCCTGGGGCGAGAAGCTGATGTACGGCAAGCCGGTCACCGGCGTGATCCGCTCCACCGTGCTCATCGACCCCACGGGCAAGGTGGCCCAGCACTGGCCCAAGGTGAAGGCGGCTGGCCATGCTGAGGCCGTGCACGCGGCCCTCGCCGCGCTGGCCGGCGGCGGCAGCGCCGCGGCGCCCAAGGCGAAGGCCAGCGCCAAGAAGGCGGCGGCTGCCAAGCCCAAGGCAGCAGCGAAGCCCAAGGCCGCGGCGAAGCCCAAGGCGAAGGCCAAGCGCTAGCCGCGCTGCAGGCGCGCCTCTTGCGGCTGGATCGGCTGCGCCGCACTCGGTAGGCTGCTGGCGCAGCACCTCCCAGGGTCCTAAGCCTCCCGTGAGCGACCTCGCCGCCGCCGCCGCGCGCATCCTGCCGCTGGTCGACCTCACCTCGCTGCGCGAGGAAGATCGCGAGGACGACATCACGGCGCTGTGCGCGAAGGCCCTCACGCGCCGTGGCTGCGTGGCGGCCGTGTGCGTGCTGCCGCGCCTCGTGCCCGCCGCACGCCGTGCGCTGGCCGGGACCCCAGTGAGGGTGGCCACCGTGGCCAACTTCCCGGCGGGCGACGACGACCCGCAGCGGGCCGCCGCCGAGGTCGAGGCGGCCGTGGCCGGCGGCGCCGACGAGGTGGATGTGGTCTTCCCCTGGCGGGCCTTCCTCGCGGGCCAGGCCGGGCACGGCCGGCGCCTCGTGGCCGCCTGCCGCGCGGCCGCGGGAGCACGCCTGCTCAAGGTGATCCTCGAGACCGGCGCCTTCCCCGGCGGCGCGCAGGTGACGGCGGCGGCGCACGAGGCCGTGGAGGGTGGCGCCGACTTCCTCAAGACCTCCACCGGCAAGCGCGAGCCGGGCGCCACGCCGGAGGCCGTCGCTGCCCTGCTGGGCGTCATCGCCGCCACGCGCGGCGCGCGCGCCCAGCGCCCCGTGGGCCTCAAGGTCTCGGGCGGCGTGCGCACCACGGCGCAGGCGGCCGCCTGCCTGGCGCAGGCCGACGCAGCCTTGGGCCCCGCGTGGGCCAGCCCGCGCACGCTGCGCTTCGGCGCCAGCGCGCTGCTCGACGACCTGCTGGCCCATCTGCAGGGCCGCCCCACGCCGTGAGCCACGCCCCGCTGCCGGCCGAGGTGATCGAGGCCAAGCGCGAGGGCCGCGAGCTCTCCAGCGCCCAGGTGCAGGCCTTCGCGCGCGGCATCGTGGACGGCAGCTGGGCCGACGCGCAGGTAGGCGCCATGGCCATGGCGCTGCTGCTGCGCGGCATGACGCGCCACGAGTGCGTGGAGCTCACGCACGCCATGGTGCACACCGGCGCCGTGCTCGACTGGTCGGCCCAGAACCTGCCCGGCCCCACCCTGGACAAGCACAGCACGGGCGGCGTGGGCGACAAGGTGAGCCTGCTGCTGGCCCCGCTCGTCGCAGCCTGCGGCGGCTTCGTGCCCATGGCCTCGGGCCGCGGGCTGGGCCACACCGGCGGCACGCTCGACAAGCTGGAGGCGCTGCCGGGCTACGACGTGTGCGCCGACGAGGCCACCTTCCGCCGCGTGGTGGCCGAGGCCGGCTGCGCCATCGTGGGCCCCACCGCCAGCCTGGCGCCCGCCGACGCCCGCCTCTACGCCATCCGGGACGTGACGGCCACCGTCGAGAGCACGCCGCTCATCACGGCCAGCATCCTGTGCAAGAAACTGGCCGAGGGCGTCACCGGCGGCCTCGTGATGGACGTGAAGGTGGGCACCGGGGCCTTCAGCCCCACGCTGGCGAGGGCGCGCGAGCTGGCCACCTCCATCGTCGAGGTGGCCTGCGGCGCGGGCCTGCCCACCAGCGCGCTCATCACCGACATGGACGCCGTGCTGGGCCGCACGGCGGGCAACGCCCTCGAGGTGCAGGAGACGCTGGAGGTGCTCACCGGCGGGCCCTGCGAGGAGCGCCTGCGCGAGGTCACGCTGGCACTGTGCAGCGAGATGCTGGTGCTGGGCCGGCTGGCGCACGACGGCGGCGAGGCCCGCCAGCGCCTGGAGGCCGCGCTCTCCAGCGGCGCGGCCGCCGAGCGCTTCGCGCGCATGGTGCACGGCCTGGGCGGGCCCGCGAGCCTGCTGGAGCGCTGGCGCGAGCTCTTGCCGCGCGCACCGGTCGTGCTGCCGGTGCTGCCAGGGCGCCCCGGCCTCGTGGGAGCGCTGGACGTCAAGGCACTGGGCATGGCCGTCGTGGCACTGGGGGGCGGCCGACGCAGGCCCGGCGATGACATCGACCCCGCCGTGGGCCTCTCGCACGTGCTGCGCCCCGGCGAGCCCACGGGCCCCGGCCAGCCCCTGGCGCAGGTGCACGCGCGCACCGCCGCCGAGGCCGAGGTGGCCGCGCGCGCCGTGCGGGCCGCCATGCCGGTGGTGGACGCAGCGCCGCCCGTGCTGCCCATCGTGCGCGAGCGCATCGGGCCCGTGCCGGCATGAGCCGCGCGCTAGTGATCGTGCTGGACTCCTTCGGCGTGGGCGCCGCGCACGACGCCGCCGCCTTCGGCGACGCGGGCGCCGACACGCTGGGCCACATCGCCGCCGCCTGCGCTGCGGGCCGGGCCGACCGTGCCGGCCTGCGCGCCGGCCCCCTGCACATCCCCCACCTCGAGCGGCTGGGGCTGGGAGCACTGCACGCCGCCAGCACGGGCGCGTGGGCGCCGGGCCTGGCGCGACGGGAGGGCTTCGCCGGGGCGCACGGCTACGGCGTGGAGAGCAGCGCCGGCAAGGACACGCCCAGCGGCCACTGGGAGCTGATGGGCCTGCCCGTGCCCTACGCCTGGCACCTGTTCCCGCCCGGCCCGCCCGCCTTCCCGCAAGGCCTGCTCGACAGCCTCGTGCGCGAGGCCGGCCTGCCGGGCGTGCTGGGCAACTGCGCAGCCTCCGGCACCGAGATCGTGGAGCGGCTGGGCGCCGAGTCGGTGGCCAGCGGCAAGCCCATCGTCTACACCTCGGGCGACAGCGTGTTCCAGGTGGCGGCGCACGAGCAGGCCTTCGGCCTCGAGCGCCTCTACGCCACCTGTGCCATCGCACGCCGGCTGGTCGACCCGCTACGCGTGGGCCGCGTCATCGCGCGCCCCTTCGTGGGCACGCCGGGCGCGTTCCGCCGCACCACCCACCGCCACGACTGGACCACCCCGCCCCACGCCGACACGCTGCTCGACCGCTTGGTGGCCGCCGGCGGCCACGTGACGGCAATCGGCAAGATCGACGACATCTTCGCGCACCGCGGCACCAGCGAGCACGTGGCCGCAGGCGGCAACGACGAGGTGCTCGACGCCACCTGCGCTGCCTGGGCCCGCGCTCGGCCGCGCTCCTTGGTGTTCGCCAACTGCGTGGACTTCGACACGCTCTACGGCCACCGGCGCGACGTGGCCGGCTACGCCGCGGCGCTGGAGGCCTTCGACCGGCGGCTGCCGCAACTGGAGGCGCTGCTGGGCGCGGGCGACCTCGCGCTGCTCTCGGCCGACCACGGCTGCGACCCCACCTACCGCGGCACCGACCACACGCGCGAGCACGTGCCGCTGCTGGCCTTCGGCCCCGCCGCGCCCCGCGGCGCGCTGGGCCGGCGCGCCATGGCCGACGCCGGCGCCACGCTGGCCGAGCACCTCGGCCTCGCCCCGCTGGCCGCCGGCACCTCCTTCCTGCGCCACGGCCGCTAGCCACGCTCGCGGGCCACGCGCGCTGGCCACGGCTGCGGGGCCCGGCTGCGGGCCACGGCCTCCAGCCCACGCACACGGCGGCCACCTGCTAGCCTGCCGGGATGGACCAAGGCCCCATGCGCCCCCTCGTGCTCGCCTCGTCACTGCTGCTGGCCTGCATGGCCACCACGGCCCGCGCCGACGAGCCGGCCCCCAGCCCGCCGCAGCCTGTCGAGGCGGCGCCTGTCGAGCCGGCACCTGCCAGGGAGGCCCCTGCCAGGGCAGCGCCCGCGCCCGTGCCAGCGCGCACCGACCTCGCGCTGCGCCTGCTGGCCCTGGAGCACGCACTGCTGCGCCAGCCTGAGGCCTTCGTGGCCCGCAAGCGCGAGATCGCGCTCAAGGTGGGCACCGCCACCGCCGGCTTCTTCATGGGCAACTTCCGCGGCGCCATGGACGCCATCGGCGAGGCGCACGCGTTGCTCGAGCAGCGCCCGTGGGATGCCCAGCGCGCGGCGCTCGCGCGCCTGCGCGTGCTGCTGCCTGCTGCGCTGCCGCTGGGCGATGTGCGCGCGCGCCTGGCCACGCTGCGCCTCGTGCCGCTGGGCCCCGCCCCCGAGGGCGCGTCCGAGCTGGTGGCCACGGCCACGTGGCGCCCCTCGGAACAGGAGGCGCCCCAGCCCGCAGGCAGCGCCTCGCCTGCTGGCCGCGCCTCGCCCGTTGCGCCGGCGCCCCCGGCTGCTGCGCGTGCGGTCGCGGCATGGCTCGAGCAGGGCGTGGCGGCCGCCAGCCTGCCCACGCAGCCGGGGCTGTGGACCGTGGAGGTGCGCCTTGGCGACGTGGTGCTGCACGGGCGCACGGCCGTCGTGGCCGACAACACGCCCCAGCGCCTGGCCGTCGCGCGCACGGCACTCGAGGCGCTGCCCGCACCGGTCGAGGGCACGCCCGGCGGCGTGCTGCCCACGCTGCAACGCCTTGCGCGCCAGCTCGTGCAGGGCCTTGCCGGCCAGGGCGGCGACGTGGTGCCCGACCTCGCGCGCGCCCTCGCGCGCCTGGAGGAAGGCGTGGCGGGCCTCGAGGCCCAGAAGCCCGGCACACCCTACCGGCCCAGCCGCGCCGCCCTCGCGGGCGACAGCCACCGCGTCACGGCCTCGGGCCAGCGCTACCGCCTCTACGTGCCGCCAGCCGCCAGCGGCGCTGCCGATGCACCCCTGCCGCTGGTGCTCGCGCTGCACGGCGCCGGCGGCACCGAGGACATGTACTTCGAGGCCTACGGCGCCGGCGAGGCGCTGCGCCAGGCGCGCGCGCGCGGCTGGGTGCTGGCCGCCCCCGACGACAGCGACGCATCGCTGGAGGTGCTGGCCGACCTGCAGCAGCTGCTCTCCATCGACCCGGCGCGCACCTACCTGACGGGCCACAGCATGGGCGCCGGCGCCGCCTGGCGCGCCGCCATCGCCTCGCCCCAGTCCTTCACGGCGGTGGCCTGCGTGGCCGGCGGCTGGATGAGTGCCGGCCGCCCCGACTACAGCCGGCTGGGCAGCCTGCCCCTGCTCTCCATCACGGCCAGCCTGGACATGTCACGGCGCATGGCCGAGGGCACCGCACGCACGGCGCTGGCCGCCGGCGCCAAGGTGGAGGAACGCCTCTACGACGACCTCGACCACCTGCTGGTCGTGGGCTGCTCGCTGCCCGACGTCTTCACGTGGCTCGAGGGCCACGTGCGGCGCTGACCGGCCGCACGGCGCGAGCAGGCCGGCCCGCCCCGGTCAGATCGGGCGGACGATGTCGCGGTTGCCCAGCAGCACCGTGAGGGTGCCGTCCACGCCGTCGGCCACGACCATGTCGAGCACGCCGTCGGCGTCGATGTCCAGCAGCACGACCTCCGTGGAGTTGTCGCCGGCGGCCACATCCGTGCTCGCCGCCGCGAAGGTGCCGGGCCCGGTCGAGCGCCACACCCCGCGCAGCCCGGTCTGGTCGGCCACCACGAGGTCCAGCAGGCCATCACGGTCGATGCTGCCGGCAGCGATGCCCACGGGCTTGTCGCCCACCAGGAGCGGCGAGGTGAGCGGCTCGACGAAGGCCGCGCTGCCGAAGCCCAGCAGCAGGTTCACCTTGCCGGCGGTCTCGGCGCTGATGGCCAGGTCCAGCAGGCCGTCCACGTTGAAGTCGCCCGTGACGATGCGCCGCGGGCCCTCGCTGAGCTGCACCGGCGAGGCCGGCGCCTCGACGAACACGGGCGAGCCGGTGCCGCGCAGGACGCGCAGCTCGTTGAGGTCTGGCACGAGCACGGCCACGTCCGGGTAGCCATCAGCGTCGAAGTCGCCCGTGGCCATGCGAGCCGCGCTCAGGCCCACCGGATAGGGCGCGGAGGTCACGCTGAAGCCGCCCTGGCCGTCGCCCAGCCGCGTCGTCACGATGCCCAAGTCCGGCGAGGAGACGAGGACGTCGAGGTCGCCGTCGAGGTCGATGTCTGCCAGTGCGACGCCACCCAGGCCCACGGCGCTGGACACGGGCGCCAAGACCTGCGGCAACGGGGCCCCGCTGCCGAGGTTGCGCACACACCACGGCGTGCCCGAGCCTGCGCTCGCGCACGCCACGTCCGGGTAGGCGTCGCCATCGAGGTCGCCCACCTCCATGTCGGCCACCGCGCCTGAACCGAAGGCGTAGACACCCCCGACGTAGATGAACGTGCCATCACCCTGGCCGACGTAGAGCAGGACGGCGCTGTCCGCCGTGCCCACCGCAAAGTCGCCGTAGCCGTCGGCGTTGAAGTCGGCGCTCACCATCTCCGTGGGCAGGCTGCCCCCCGGCAGCACCATCTGCGGCGCCAGCCGGAAGGTGCCGTCGCCCGCCGGGATGCCCGAGCTCGTGGTGCCGCCCCCGCCGCAGGCAGAAAGCAGGGTGAGGAGGCCAGCAAGCGACGCGAGGCGCAGGTGGTTGGGCTTCAGGCGCGCATTCTAGCAGCCACGCGCACACCCCCTCAGCCCGTGGAGCAGGCACCGGGAGGGCCCGCGCGCCGGCACGGCGGCGCCGGCCCCGCAGCCCGCCGGCATGCGGCCCCGGCCGCCCGTGGCCTGCCTATCAGCGCACTGCCTAGCCCGGCGATGCCTGACAGCAGCCTGCCTAGCGCCACTCGCCGCCTCGCTCGCCTTCACGCTCGCCTTCGCGCCCGCCGCCGTGGCGCGGCAGGGCCCGCAAGCCCGCCGCCAGCTCGGCCTTCTCGGCCTCGGTGAGGCGCGCCTGTGGATGCGCCGGCAGGTACACCGCCGGCGGCATCGCGCCCTCCAGCAGCTCCTCGGCCGCCTCCTCGCCGTCCTCGCGGCTGCGGTCCCACGCCGAGAAGTTGAGGTGCTTCCTGCCATCGTCCACGTCGTGCTGCACCAGCCACGAGAGCGGCGCCACGCTCGAGTACCACGGCCACGCTGTCTCGTGGCTGTGGCAGTCGAAGCACGCCCGCCGGGCCAGTTCCTTCACGCGCGCACTGGGCCACGCCGGCTCCACCCCCACCGGCGGGTTGTCGTGCGCCCGCCCGTACGGCACCAGCTGCATCGCCACCAAGAGCACCAGGGCCGCCAGCAAGCCACGCTTGAGCCACTTCTTCACGGAACACCTCCGGGGACAGGACAAGGCTACCGCACGCTGGCTCGCGCTGGCGCCCCCGGCGTAGAACAGGTGCGTCCCCGCGAGGTCGCCATGGCCCAGCGCCAAGCCTTGTTCTTCCTGCTCACCTTCTGGTGTGGCGCCGTGGCCGGCTGGGTCGCCGCCCGCCAGGTGCGCGACGGCCAAGGCTCGAGCGACTCGCCGCCCGCTGGGGCCCCGGCGACGGACGAGCCCGCGCCCGCCCCGCCCACGGAACCCAGCGCATCTCCGGCGCCGCGCCTCGCATCAGGCGCACGTGACGCGCGCGAGGCGGAGCTCGAGGCCGAGATCCAGCGCCTGCGCACGGCACTGGCGCAGGCCCAGCCGCAGGCGCCACCACCCACAGGCGCCCAGCCAGCAGGCACGCAGCCGGGAGGCGGCGCACCCACAGCAGCGGCCGCGCCGAGCCCGTTCCGCTTCGGCCTCGCGGGCGAGACGCCCCGCTTCGACGCCGCCGACTGGGGCGCGCTGGCCAAGGGCGTGCGCGGCCTCTCCGACCTCACGCCCCGCCTGCTCGAGGGCCTGGCCAGCGGAGCGCCTGATGCAGTCCTGATGCAAGAGGCCGGCGAGCTCAACATGCCCTTGGCGACCTTTGCCATCTCCACGGCCAAGGAACTCGGCGGCACCGGCCCCAACGGCGCCTTCACGCACCCCGCCGTGCTGGCCAACCTGCTGCGCGCCGCGCTCTCGGCCGCCGGCCTGCCGCTGGCCGAGGCCCAAGAGCAGGCACTCGTGCCACTCGGCGAGGCCTGGGTGCGCGACGACGCCGCAGCGCGTGCTGGCCTGCCGCCCGGCGCTCCCGCCCTCGCAGGCCTCGTGGCCGAGGTCGAGGCCAAGGCGCGCTTCATGGACGGCGCCAAGGCCCTGCTCACCGTGCCCCAGCGCAGCGCCCTGTTCCACCCCCAGACCGAGGGCCGCGCCAGCCTCGACCTGTTCTCGCCTGCCCTCGCCTACACCCAACGCATGCCCGCGCTGCTCGCGCAGCCCTCCGGCGTCCACCGCACGTCCCTGATCCTGCTGCTGGGCGGCGCTGGCGTGCCGCGCGAGCAGCACGCCGACTACACCGACACCGCTGTGCGCTGGCTGGACGACACGCCGTGGCGCCAGCGCACCCTCGCGCCCACCGACCCCGACCTCGCCTTCCCGCTCCTCTCCGACCTGCAGGCCTTCGCCCGCGCCCAGCTCGCCGCCATGCAGCGCATCCTCGACCAGGGCCTGCCCACCCCCGAGCAGGCCAACCGCCTGCGTGCCAGCCTCACGCTGGTGATGCCCTGCCTGAGCGCCGACGGCGCGCGCTAGGCGCCTTGGGCCGCCAAGGCACCGCCACGGCGCGCCCTGCCGCGCGGGCATGGGATGACGACCGCCACGCTCCTCGCTGGGGGCTCCGCATGGTGTGATGTGGATGGTCGCGCCGTGGGACACGGCCGGAGGCCGCGCGGGCTCGCTCGCACGGGATGTGGACGAGGAACAACGCATGAGCGGGGCCCTGCAGAAGCCGTGGCGCATGCGCGTGCGCTCCATCGAGGGCACGCGCATCGAGCTGGAAGGCCTCGGCTACCGCGGTCCCATCGTGGACAGTGCCGTGCCGCTCGAGCACCTCGCGTCGGTGCTGCGCCCGGGCGACGAGGTCGAGGCGCTGGTCCGGCGCAGCCTCAGCACCAGCGCCGCCGAGTTCACCACCCGCGGCTTCGATGGACGCTTCCAGCCCCCCGCTGTCGCTCCTGCTGCCAGCCCGCAGCCTGCGGACGCGCCTCCTCCTGAGGCCGACCCGCAGGCCGCGGTGCCTCGCCCGGCTGCATCCCGCGAGGCAGCGCACCCGGCCCAAGCAGCGCACCCGGCCGAGGCAGTGCACCCGGCCGACGCAGCGCACCCGGCCGAGGCAGCGCCAGCCGAGACACGGCCTCCAGGGATGGGCGCGACCGGGCAGCCCACGCGCCGCGCACCCCTGCTGCACGCCACGGTGCAGCAGGTGCTGGGGCCGCACGACATCCTCGTGCTCGCCGGCGGGACCGAGGGCCGGCTCGTGGGCCCGGCGCTGGTGCTCGAGGGCTACGCGCGCAACCTCAAGCCCGGGCAGCCCCTGCCGGGGCGCGTGCGGCGCATCGCAGCCGGCCCCGACGGCGTGGCGCAGTTCGAGGCGGTGGCCAAGCCCCCGGCCCGCCGCGTCGTGGCGGCGATGTCGATGCGACAGGCCTGGCGCAAGGTCGTCGACCGCTGGCAATGCTAG
>JBJTIJ010000173.1:0-2457 GCA_046094945.1 Planctomycetia bacterium
GGCGGTGCCCGCGCCGCCGTGGCCGAAGCCGCCGTTGTAGCCGAACAGCAGCGCACGCACCGCCAGCCCCTGCACCAGCACCTGCTGGGCGAACTGCTCGTGGCCCATCGTGCGCAGCGCCTCGTCGAAGGGCAGCAGCACCACGCCAGCGATGCCCATGCGCGCCAGCAGGTGCAGGCGGTGGCGCACGGAGAGGATCTGGCGCGGCGCGGCACGGTCGATGACGGCGCGCGGGTGCGTGGCGAAGGTGATCACCACCGGCTCGCCGCCCACGCGCGCGGCCAGCTGCCGCAGGTGCGCCAGCACGTGCTGGTGGCCGCGGTGCAGGCCGTCGAACACGCCCACCGTCACGGCCGGCTGGCGGAACAGGCCCGGCTGCAGCCCGGCGAGGCCCTCGTGGACGCGCATCGGGCCTGGCTAGCGCCGCGGCCCGGCCGCGAAGCGTGCGCGCAGCGCCTCGAGGTCGGCCTCGAGGTCGCGCCGGTCCTCGGGCAGCATGCGCTCGATGAACACCTTGCCCTCGAGGTGGTCACCCTCGTGCTGCACGATGCGGGCCACGAAGCCCTCCAGCTCCAGCACGTGCGAGCGCCCGTCGAGGTCCTCGTAGGCCACCTTCACGTGCCGGGCGCGCGGCACGCGCCCGTAGAGGCCCGGGAAGGAGAGGCAGCCCTCCTCCCCCACCACGGTGTCGCCGCTGGGCGCGAGGCGCGGGTTGATCATCACCCGCTCGTCGCCGGGCGCGCCCGTGGGGCACACCAGCATGATGCGCAGCGGGATGCCCACCTGCGGGGCGGCCAGCCCCACGCCCTGCAGGCCGAACATCACGTGGCGCATGCCGGCCACCACCTGGCGCACGTGGTCGTCGACCTTCTCCACCGGCTTGGCGCCGGCGAGCAGCACGGGGTCGGGCCAGTAGGCGATCTCGAGGTGCATGGCCGGGAGGATAGCGGCCCGCCAGCGCCCTGCCGCGCCGGGCGGGCAGCCGCGGCCGCCTCGAGGGGTGCGGTGGACCGCCGAGGCGCCCCGCGCTAGCATGGCGCCCCACCTCGCCCGGGAGCCGCGCCATGGCGTTCGACGACCTCAAGAACAAGGCCAAGGAGGCCTTCCGCCGCAAGAACTACGAGCTGGCCATCCAGATCTACCTGGAGGCCTTCCAGTTCGGCGCCAACGACGCGGAGGCCGTCGAGGGCTTCTTCGCGGCCGCCAAGAAGCTCAACGAGGGCAAGGGCAAGGGCCTGTTCGGCGGCATGTTCTCGGGCATCTCGGTGCCGGGCGGCAAGGACCCCATGAAGCGCATGGCCGGGGCCTTCCGCGCGCTGTCCAAGAGCCCCGACCACAAGGGCACGCTCATGGCGCTGGGCGATGCGGCCGTCGAGGCCGGCCAGCTGGAGGCCGCCATCGGCGGCTACAAGCGGGCCGCCGAGCAGGACGAGTCCGACCCCGAGCCGTGGAAGCGGCTGGGCCAGGCGCTGGCCAAGCGCGGCCGCATCCCCGAGGCGCTGCAGGCCCTCGACGCCGCCGTCAGGGCCGCGCCGCGCGACCAGGAGGCCATCAAGCTGCGCAAGGACGTGGCGGCCGAGGGCGCGCTCAAGATCGGCGGCTACGAGACGGCGCGCAGCAGCCGCGACCTGATCAAGGACAAGGACGTCGCCCAGAAGCTGGAGACCGAGCAGCGCCTGCAGCTCACCCCCGAGCACGCCGCCAGCGAGATCGAGAAGGTGGCGGCGCAGTGCCAGTCCGAGCCCGCCAACGCGCGCCTGCGCGTGCGGCTGGGCGAGCTGCACATGCAGCGCGGCGAGGAAGCCAAGGCGCTGGAGGCCTTCGAGGAGGCCGTGCGGCTGGACCCGCGCAACTTCGACCTGGGCGTGCGCGTGGGCGACCTCAAGCTGCGCGGGCTGGAAGACACGCTGCGCAAGGCGCGCGAGGCCATGGAGAAGGCCCCCGGCGACGCACCGGCCAAGGAGCGTGCCGTGGCGGCCGAGAAGGCGCTCATCGACGCGCGCCTCGTGGAGTTCGGCCGGCGCGTGAAGGAGCACCCGCTGGACCTGGCCGAGCGCTTCAAGCTGGGCCGCACGCTGCTGGCCGCCGGCCGCATCGAGGAGGCCACGGCCGAGTTCCAGCAGACGGTGCGCGACCCCAACCGCAAGATCGACAGCCTGCTGCTGCTGGCGCGCTGCTTCGAGGCCAACAACCTGCACGGCCTGGCGCTCAAGAAGGTCGAGGAGGCCGTGGCCGACTTCCCCACGCTCACCTCGCCCAAGGCGCGCGACGTGCACTACGCGCACGCCGACCTGCTGGCCCGCATGGACAAGAAGCCCGAGGCGCGCGCCATCTTCGAGCGCCTCTACGAGGAGGACATCACCGACCGCGACGTGGCCCAGCGCCTGACGTCGGGCTAGCGGCGGCCACCGCCCCCGGGGGGGCAGGCGCAGGGGCGCGTGCGGGCGCGGCTGCCTA
>JBJTIJ010000174.1:0-1984 GCA_046094945.1 Planctomycetia bacterium
CGTGCATTTCCTCTCCGAGGAGGTGGCCCGCTCGGCGCGCAGCTCGTCGCAGATGACCGCCTCGGCCTCGTGCAGGTAGGGGTAGCCGCCCCCCATCACCTCGATCACCGTGGGCGCCACGCGCTCGAGGAAGGGCTCGGAGAGGCCCAGCTGGATGCCGTCGCGGATGGCCCGGCGCAGGATGCGGCGCAGCACGTAGCCGCGCCCCTCGTTGCCCGGCTTGACGCCGTCGGCCACCATGAAGCTGGCGGCGCGCGCATGGTCGCTGATGCGGCGCATGCGCCGCGCGTCCTCGCTGTGCGGGATGCCGCCGGCGGGATCGAAGGCGTAGGGCTTGCCGGCCAGCCCGGCCACGCGCGTCACGATGGGCCGGAACAGCGTCGTGCCGAAGGGCGAGCGCTGCGACTCCAGCGCCGCCAGCACGCGCTCCATGCCCGCACCGCAGTCGATGTTGCGCTGCGGCAGGGGATGGAGGTCGTCCACGGCGCGGCGGTCGAACTGCGTGAAGACCGTGTTCCAGATCTCGACGAAGCGGCCCGAGTCGTAGGCGCGCGCGCTGCCGTCGCCTGCCTCGGCCGCCGCGCCGTAGTCGAAGAAGATCTCGCTGCACGGCCCGCAGGGCCCGTTGGGCCCGTCCTTGGGCGCATTGGCGGGCCAGAAGTTCTCCTTGGCGTCGAAGCGCGCGATGGCCTCGCGCGACACGCCCAGCGCCAGCCAGGCCTGCAGGGCCTCGTCATCGTCCTCGTAGACGCTGATGCGCAGGCGCTGGGGGTCGAAGCCCAGCTCCTTGACCAGGAACTCCCAGGCCCAGGCCACGGCCTCGCGCTTGAAGTAGTCGCCGAAGGAGAAGTGCCCCAGCATCTCGAAGAAGGTGAGGTGGCGCGGCGTGCGCCCCACGTTCTCCAGGTCGCCCTGCCGCAGGCAGCGCTGCACGGTGGCGGCGCGCCGGTAGGGCAGCGGCACCTTGCCCAGGAACAGGTCCTTGAACTGGTTCATGCCCGCGCCGGTGAACAGCAGCGTGGGGTCGTTCTCGGGCACCAGCGAGGCGCTGGGCGGCAGGGCATGCTGCCGGGCGCCGACGAAGGCCAGCCAGCGCTCGCGCAGCTGGTCGTGGGGTCGGCGGGCGGCAGGCGTGCTCATGGCGCAGGGCTCTCGGGTGGCTCGGGATGGCTCGCGGGCGGCTCGCAGCATGCGCGCGGGCTGCCGGGCCGCGACGGTAGCACGCACGCCAGCCAGCACGCAGGCCGGCACGCAGGCCCGCACGCCTGCATGAAGGACGCGAGGCCGCGCCGCAGGCACCATGGCCTGGCGGGCGCGGCCTCGAGCCATCCAGCGTGCGCGAGCGTGGCCGGCCGCGCGGCCGGGCCGCCGACACTAGCGCTTGGCCGGCGGGCGCGGCGGCAACGCGCTCAAGTTCTACGCCTCGGTGCGCATCGACATGCGCCGCATCGGGCAGCTCAAGGGCGCCAACGACGTGGTGGTGGGCAACCGCACCCGCGCCAAGGTGGTGAAGAACAAGATCGCACCGCCCTTCCGCATGGCCGAGTTCGACGTGCTGTTCGGCCAGGGCATCGACCGGCTGGGCGACCTCGTCGACCTGGCCACCAACGCCTCGATCATCGAGAAGAGCGGCTCGTGGCTCTCGTGGAAGGAGCAGCGCCTGGGCCAGGGCCGTGACAAGGCGCGCGAGTTCCTCGCCACGCAGCCCGACTTGGTGACGGCGCTCACGCGCGAGACCCTGCTGGCCGTGGCCGGCAAGGACGGGCTGGGCCTGCCCACCTCCTCGGGGGGTGGCGAGGCGCCGGCCGAGGAGGGTGGCGCGGCCAAGGAGGCGCCGCCCCCGGGCTCGGCCACCCGCCTGGGCGGGGCGGCCCCCGTGCCGGCCGTCGCCGATGCACCCAAGGCGGTTGCCCCCAAGGCGGAGGCACCCAAGCCGCTGGAGGCCAAGAAGGCCCCCGAGGCGCAGGCGCGCACGATCCCGGTG
>JBJTIJ010000175.1:0-7920 GCA_046094945.1 Planctomycetia bacterium
CCGGCGCGGCCCACGAGGGCCACAGCACGAAGTCCACCATCACCGTGTCAGGGAAGCTGGAGGTGTTGTTCTCGGCCACGACCTCGGCGAAGGGCACGAAGACGTCCACGTAGCCGCCTGCGCCGCACTGGCCCTGCGCCCGGGACAGCCCGCGCCGGCCAGCCTGCAGCTGGTGCTGGAGCCCGGCGTGGAGCTGCGCGGGCGCGTGGCCGCGGCCGACGGCACGCCGCGCGCAGGCGTGCGCGTGCTCGCGCTGCCGGCCTTCGAGGCCACGCCTGGACGGCGCACGGGCGTGGCGGACGACAGCATGCTGGCCGCCAACGCGCTGGGCCCGCCTGCAGGCAGCGCGCTCGCGGGCGAGGAGGGCGGCCTGCGCCTGCCGGGCGTGGGTCGCGGCACCTGGCGCCTGCAGGCCGAGGTGGCGGGCAGCAGCCAGCCTGCGGGGACGCCCTTCGAGGTGGACGACGCCGCGCTGGCGGCAGGCGGGCTGGACGTGGGCACGCTGGTGCTGGATGCCGAGGCCGTGCTGGAGGGCGAGGTGCGCGACGCGCAGGGCGAGCCGCAGGGCGGCGCGCTGGTGAGCGTGCGCGGCGAGGGCGCGGCACGCCCGCGCGCCATGCAGGCCGACGCGCGGGGCCGCTTCCGCCTGGCCGGCCTCGCGCAGGGCAGGGCCCGCGTGCTGGTGGACGGCGTGAGCGTGGCCGAGGTGGAGCTGCCCGTGGCGCAGCCCCTGCGCCTCGTGCTGCCGGACGCGGCGCGCCTGCGCGTGCAGGCAAGCCCGGGCGAGCCCGCGCTGGAGGGGCTCGTGCACGTGGTGCTGCGTGCCGTGGTCGCGGGCGCCAGCGAGGTTCCCGGCCAGCTTGACGCGGCCGGCGCCGTGGTGCGGCGGGCCAGCGTGCGCGCCGGCGCGGGCGAGGCCCGCCTCGAGGGCCTGCCCGCGGGACGCTGGAGCGTGCAGGTGCTGTGCGGCGAGCGCGAGGCAACAGGGGACGTGGTGCTCGAGCCCGCTGCGGGTCCCGAGGCCCCGCTGCTCGTGCTGTCCTTCGGCCCGCGCCCGACTCTGGAAGGCGTGGTGCTCGACGCGCGCGGCCAGCCGCTGGCCGGCGCCGAGGTGCAGGTGGATCGGCTGGGCCGGGACGGTCGCCCCGCCCCGGGTGGCGTGCGCGTGAGCACCGACGCGCAGGGCCGCTGGCGCGCCCAGCCCGGCGCACCGGGTCGCCTGCGGCTGCGCGCCAGCGCGCCCGAGGGCAGGGGCGCGGGCGCGCCCGTCGAGGACCTGGTGGACCTCGGCGCCGGCGCGCAGGGGGCCCCGCGCCTGCAGCTGGCCCCCCACGCCCGCCTGCGCGTTCGCGTGCAAGACCCGCAGGGGCGGCCCCTGGCCGGCGCGCTGGTGGCCGTGCTGCCGGCCACGGAGGGCAGCTCGCTGGGCGCCCAGCAGGCGCGCTGCAACGCCGAGGGCGAGGCCGCGCTTGCGAACCTGCCGGCGGGCCCCGTGCGCGTGCGCGTGCGCGCGCCCGGCGGCCTGCAGGCCGAGGCGCGCCTGGAGCTGGCCGCAGGCGGCACGCTGGTCACCACCCTGCGCGCCGCGCCGCGCAACGCACAGGACGACGCCACGCGCGATGCCCCACGCTGAACGCAGGGCCTAGGGCGCGGCCGGCGCTGCCTCCCCCGGCAACGCCTCCGCCGGCGCCGGCGGCAGGCCTGCCCCCAGGCAGCGCTCCAGCAGCGGGTGCAGCACGCACAGCGTGCGCTCGGTGGCGCCCTTGTTCGACTGCAGCACCGCGCGCGCACGCTCGCCCTGCGCGCGCGCCGCAGCCGGGTCGGCCAGCCAGTCGCCCAGCACGGCCTCCACGCCCGCCGCGTCGCGCGCCACGCTCAGGCCGCCGGCCCCGGCCAGCATCTCCACCTCGCTGCGGAAGTTCTGCACCGAGGGCCCCACCACCACGGCGCGGCCCTGGCTGGCCGGCTCCATCATGTTCTGCCCGCCGTGCGGCACCAGCGTGCCGCCCACGAAGACCATGTCCGCCAGCGCGTAGGCCTCCTCGAGCTCGCCCACGGTGTCGAGCACGCGCACCGCGTCCGGCGGCGGCGGGCCCTGCTCGGCCACCCGGCTGCGCAGCACCGCCTGCAGGCCCTCGGCCTCGAGGTCGTGCAGCACGGAGGCCGCGCGGCCGGGATGGCGCGGCGTCACCACCAGCGTCACGGGCCGGCCCGCCGCGGCCATGCGCCGCACCATCCCGGCCAGCGCACGCTCCTCGCCGGGGTGCGTGCTGCCGGCCACCAGCACCGGGCGGCCCGGCGGCGGGGCCAGCACGCTGCGCAGGCCCTCGCCCCACGGCCCGCTGCGCTGCAGCGGGATGTTGTCCAGCTTCATGTTGCCGCACACCTGCACGCGCGCGGGCTCCAGCCCCAGCCCCACGAAGCGCTGGGCGTACTCGGGCGTCTGCGTGCACACCAGCGCCAGCGAGCGCAGCAGCGGGCGCGCCAGCGGGCCGGCGCGCGCGAAGCGGCGCGCGCTGCCGGCCGACAGGCGCCCGTTGACCAGCGCCACGGGCACGCCGCGGTCCTGCGCGGCCAGCAGGAAGTTGGGCCAGAACTCGCTCTCCACCAGCAGCACCAGGCTGGGGCGCAGCGCCCGGAAGGCGTCGCGCACCACCCACGAGAAGTCGGGCGGGTAGAACTCGACGCGGTGGCGCGGGTAGAGGTCCTGCGCGACGCGACGGCCCGTGTCGGTGGTCACGCTCACGACCACCTCGACACCCGGCCAGGCCTGCTCGAGGGCGCGCACCAGCGCCGCGGCGGCCTTCACCTCGCCCACCGAGACGCCGTGCACCCACACGCAGCGCGCATGGCCCGCGCGCCGCCGGCGGCGCTGGAAGCGCGTGGCCAGGTCGCGGGCGTAGGCGCGCCAGCGCGAGCGCGTCTTGCGGTCGGTCACCACGCGCGCCACCGCGTAGGGCGCCAGCACCACGGTCAGCGCGGC
Organism: Planctomycetia bacterium; assembly: GCA_046094945.1. Taxonomy (GTDB): domain Bacteria; phylum Planctomycetota; class PLA2; order PLA2; family JAEUHO01; genus CAXQZU01. The sequence goes on from JBJTIJ010000175.1 coordinate 2,984, forward strand.
GTAGAGCGCATCCATCGACCAGCGCTTGAGCCGCGCGGGCACGCGGCTGCGCAGCTCGGGGGGGCGCTCAGGCGCGCTCGGCCCCATGGCACTTCTTGTACTTCTCGCCCGAGCCGCACGGGCAGGGGTCGTTGCGGCCCGGCTCCTTCTGCGCATTGCGGATGGGTGCGCGCGGCCCGCTGGGCACCGAGCCGATGGGCCGGCCGTCGCGGCCCGGCATGGCTGCCGGCCCCGCCGGCGGCACGGGGCGCGCAGGAGCCGCCGCGCGGGGCGGCGGCGGCGGCGCGGCGGCCGGGGCCTCGCCCCCCACCGGCACCTGCTTCTCCCAGCGGTCGGCGAGGTGCTGTTCCTCCTGGCGCGAGACGCGCACCTTGAGCAGCCGGTCGGTCACCTCCTCGCGCACGCCCGAGAGCATCTGCGAGAACATGCGGTGGCCCTCGACCTTGTACTCCACCTTCGGGTCGCCCTGGCCGTAGGCCCGCATGCCGATGCCGGTCTTGAGGCTGTCCATCGCGTGCAGGTGGTCCTTCCACTTGGCGTCGATGGAGTTGAGCAGCAGGAAGCGCTCGATCATGCGCATCGTGTCGGCGCCTTCCTCGGCCTCGCGCGTGCCCCAGGCGGAGAGCGCGCGGCCCACGAGCAGCTCGCGCGCGGCGGCCGGGTCGGCAGGGTCGAGCTCCTCGGGGCGCGCCTCCAGCCCGAAGTGACGGTGGTACCAGGCGGCCAGCGCCTGCGCGTCGTGGGACGACTCGCGGCCCAGCTCGGCCTCCACGTGGTCGCCCACCACGCGCTCGATGAAGCCGCGCATCACCTGCTTCTGCTGCTCGACGTCGCTCTCCAGCAGGGCGTGCCGCAGGCCGTAGACCTCGCGGCGCTGGATGTCCATCACCTCGTCGTACTCGAGCAGGTTCTTGCGGATCTCGAAGTTGCGCGCCTCGACCTTCTTCTGCGCGCGCGTGATGGCCTTCGTCACCATCGGCGCAGCGATGGCCTCGCCCTCCTGCATGCCCAGCCGGCCCAGGAAGCGGCCCACCCACTCGCCCGCGAACAGGCGCATGAGGTCGTCCTGCAGGCTGAGGAAGAACTGGCTGCTGCCCGCGTCGCCCTGGCGGCCGGCGCGGCCGCGCAGCTGGTTGTCCACGCGCCGCGACTCGTGGCGCTCGGTGCCGATCACGTGCAGGCCGCCCAGCGCCTGCACGCCTGGCCCCAGCAGGATGTCGGTGCCGCGGCCGGCCATGTTCGTGGCGATGGTGACGCGGCCCTGCTGACCGGCCTCGGCCACGATGGCCGCCTCGCGCTCGTGGTGCTTGGCATTGAGCACGGCGTGCGGCACGCCGCGGCGCTGCAGCATGCCGGAGATGCGCTCGCTCTTCTCGATGCTGGTGGTGCCCACCAGGATCGGGCGCCCGGTGGCGTGCACGCGCACGATCTCCTCCACCACCGCGGCGTACTTCTCCTTCTCGGTGCGGAAGACCTGGTCGTCGAGCTCCTCGCGCACCAGCGGCCGGTTGGTGGGGATGGTCACCACCTCGAGGTGGTAGATGCTCCAGAACTCGGCGGCCTCGGTGCTGGCCGTGCCGGTCATGCCCGACAGGCGCCCGTAGAGCTTGAAGAAGTTCTGGTAGGTGATCGTGGCGAGGGTCTGGTTCTCCTCGCGCACGCGGATGCGCTCCTTGGCCTCGACGGCCTGGTGCAGGCCATCCGACCAGCGGCGGCCCTCCATCAGGCGGCCCGTGAACTCGTCGACGATCACCACCTGGCCCTCGGCGACCACGTACTCCTTGTCGCGCTGGTAGATGTGGTGCGCGCGCAGCGCCTGCTCGAGCAGGTGCGGCCAGTCGCTCTCGCCGCCCTCGAAGAAGGACACGCCCGCGAGGCGCTCGGCCTTCTCCAGGCCCTCCTCGCTGAGCAGGCACTGGTGCTCCTTCTCCTTCACCTCGAAGTCCTCGCCGGGCACCAGCTGGCGCGCGACGGCGTCGGCCTCCTCGTACTTGCCGCGGTCCTGCTCGGCCGGGCCCGAGATGATCAGCGGCGTGCGGGCCTCGTCGATGAGGATCGAGTCCACCTCGTCGATCACCGCGAAGTGCAGGCCGCGCTGGCACTGCAGCTCCTTGCGCACCTTCATGTTGTCGCGCAGGTAGTCGAAGCCGAACTCGCTGTTGGTGCCGTAGGTCACGTCGCAGCGGTAGACCGGGATGCGCTCCTCGCTCTGCATCCAGGCCTGGATGGCGCCCACCGTCATGCCCAGCGCCTCGTACACGGGCCGCATCCACTCGGCGTCGCGGCGCGCGAGGTAGTCGTTCACCGTCACGACGTGCACGCCCTTGCCGGCCAGCGCGTTGAGGTACACGGCCAGCGTGGCCACCAGCGTCTTGCCCTCGCCCGTCACCATCTCGGCGATGCGGCCCTGGTGCAGCACCCAGCCGCCCACCAGCTGCACGTCGAAGTGGCGCATGCCCATGGCGCGCTTGCTGGCCTCGCGGCAGGCCGCGAAGGCCTCGGGCAGCAGGTCGTCGAGGGTCTCGCCGCGCGCCAGCCGCGCCCGGAAGCCGGGCGTGCAGGCCTTGAGCTCGGCGTCGCCCAGGCGCTCGTACTGGGGCTCGAGCGCGTTGATGCGCGCCACGATGGGCAGGATGGCCTTCACGACCCGGTCGTTGCGGGTGCCGAAGACCTTCTTGAGGAGGTTGCCGATCATCGGGGGGCTGCGGCCCGGGCGGGGAAGCCGTGGAGGCTAGCACCCGCCCTGCGCGGCGCCCCCTGTGGCACGCCGTGCCGGCGCCGGGGCCTAGGGCATCTGCAGCGTGCCCACCACGTCGGCGAGGCGCCGCGCGCCCAGCGCCGCGAAGCGGGCCGGCAGGCCCTCCAGCACGTGCAGGGCCGCCCGCGGGTTGACGTAGTTGGCCGTGCCCACCTGCACCGCGCTGGCGCCCGCCAGCAGGAAGTCCATGGCGTCGTCGGCGGTGGCCACGCCGCCGATGCCCATGATGGGGATGGTGACGGCCTTGGAGAGCTGCCACACCATGCGCAACGCGATGGGCTTGATGGCCGGGCCGCTCAGGCCGCCCACGCCGCGGCCCAGGATGGGCTTGCGCGCGCGCCAGTCGATGGCCATGCCCACCAGCGTGTTGATGGCGCTGACGGCGTCGGCCCCGCCCTCCTGCGCGGCCACCGCGATGGGCCGGATGTCGGTCACGTTGGGCGAGAGCTTGGCGATGAGCGGGCGCTGCGTGACGTCGCGCACGCGACGCACCACGTCGCGGGCCGCCTCCGGCGAGGTGCTGAAGTCCAGGCCGCCCGACACGTTGGGGCAGGACATGTTCAGCTCGAGGGCGTCGATGCCCGGCTCGCGCTCCAGCCGCAGCGCCAGCTCGGCGAACTCGGCCGGGGTGTGGCCGGCGATGTTGATCACCAGCGGCGCGCCCAGCGTGCGCAGCTTGGGCAGCTCGTGGGCGATGTAGGCCTCGACGCCCGGGTTGGGCAGGCCGATGCTGTTGAGCAGCCCGCCCGGCACCTCGGCCAGGCGCGGCGGCGGGTTGCCCGGGCGCGGCTGCATGGTGATCGTCTTCACCACGATGCAGCCCAGCCGCGAGGTGTCGTAGAAGGGCAGGAACTCGATGCCCTTGCCGTAGGTGCCGCTGGCCGTGGCCACCGGGTTCCTCAGCGACAGGCGGCCGATGCGCAGCGAGAGGTCGGGCTCCTCGCCGGGCCGCACCTCGGGCAGGGGGCCGTGCGCCTTCATGCCCGCGGCGCCGGGGCCGGCTGGGGCGAGAACAGCGAGTCCCAGATCACGAGGCTCACGCCCACCACGATGGCCGCGTCGGCCACGTTGAAGTTGGGCCAGGTCCAGTCGGGCTTCTCGAGGCGGCCGAGGTAGATGAGGAAGAAGTCGCGCACCTCCGACCAGCGGATGCGGTCGTAGAGGTTGCCCAGCGCGCCCGAGATGATCAGGCCCAGGCCCACGTGCAGCAGGCGGCTGGGGTTGCGCGTGGCCAGCAGCCACGTGAGCAGCGCCAGCGTGGCCGTGCCCGTGAGCACCAGGATCTGCCACGTGTAGCCGCGCGCCAGCCCGAAGGTGACGCCCGGGTTCCACGTGCCCTGCAGGGCGAAGAAGCCCGGCAGCACGTCGACCTCGGCCTCGCCGTTGCGGCCGGGACGCAGGATCAGGGCGTCCTGCAGCCAGTCCTTCGAGGCCAGGTCGAGGCCCAGCAGCGCCACCATCAGCAGCAGCGCCACCACCTGGAGGCGTGCGAGGCGCACGGGCGGCGCCGACGACGCCGCAGGCACGGGAGCGGCAAGGCCGGAGCCCGGCACGGGCGTCGCCGAGGTGCTGGGCCCGGCCTCCGGCGCAGGGCCCCCCGCGTCGCTCACCGATCGCCCTCCGCCTCTTCCTGCCGGCGGATGCACAGGCGGGCGTGCGGCATGACGTCCAGCCGCGCGGTGGGGATGTACGGGCAGGTCTCGCAGCCGCGCGCCCAGCGCTCGGGCGGCCGGTCGGCGCAGGCCTCGCACACGCCATAGGGCAGCTCGCCCTTGCCGTCGATCTTGGCGATGGCGTCCTGGATCTCGCGCGCCATCTCGGTCTTGCCCTCGAGCAGGCCCAGCGTGAAGTCTTGCTCGAAGCTGTCGGTGCCGTGGTCGGCCATGTGGTCCACCGACACGTCCTGGCCGCCCGACTGCAAGGCCTCGCGCTCGAGGTCTTCGCTGCTGCGGCGGTTGCCCGTCAGCATCGCTTCCAGCCGCGCCCGCAGGCGCTTGAGGTCGGCCTTGCCGGGCCCCCCCTTGGGGAACTTGCGCGGGCGGGCGGGCTCAGGCGGCTGGGCCTCGGCCTTGGTGGCCGCCTTGGCCGGCTTGGCGCCCTTGGCCGCCTCGGCCGCCGGCACCGCCGCCGGCGGCTTGCCCGCGACCGGCTTGGCCGGCGCGGCCTTGCCCGTCGGGAC
>JBJTIJ010000176.1:0-19229 GCA_046094945.1 Planctomycetia bacterium
CCTGCCCGTAGCCTGTGGCGCCCCGCCGACCCGCCCTCACACCCCACCCCCCCCCCCGCACGCTGCCTACGCCCGTTGCGCCCGCACCTTGCCCCAGGACGCCTGACCCCGTGGCCAAGAAGCCCGTCGCCTACGACGAGAACGCGATCAAGACGCTGGACCCGCTGGCGCACATCCGCCTGCGCACCGGCATGTACATCGGGCGCCTGGGCGACGGCACCAACTCCGAGGACGGCATCTACGTGATGCTCAAGGAGGTGGTCGACAACGCTGTCGACGAGTTCATCATGGGCGAGGGCAAGCGCATCGAGATCGAGCGCGACGGCGACTCGGTGATGGTGCGCGACTACGGGCGCGGCATCCCGCTGGGCAAGGTGGTCGACTGCGTCAGCAAGATCAACACCGGCGGCAAGTACAACGACGACGTCTTCCAGTTCTCGGTGGGCCTCAACGGTGTCGGCACCAAGGCTGTCAACGCCCTCTCCAGCGACTTCGAGGTCATCTCCTGGCGCGACGGGCGCTTCCGCCAGGCGCGCTTCGCGCAGGGCAAGCTCAAGGCCGACGAGGAGGGCAAGGAGGCCAGCCTGCCGCGCGGCACGATGGTGCGCTTCGTGCCCGACCGCGAGATCTTCGGCGCCTACGCCTGGAACGACGAGTTCATCGCCGCGCGCCTGCGCTTCTACGCGCACCTGCACGCGGGCCTCTCCATCACCTACAACGGCACCACCTTCAAGAGCAAGGAGGGCCTCAAGGACCTGCTCGCCGGCGAGCTGGGCGAGGGGCGTCAGGAGTACGAGACGGCGCACGCACGGCTCGACAAGCTCGAGATCGCCTTCACGCACACCAACACCTACGGCGAGAACGTGCTCTCGTTCGTCAACGGCCAGCACACCAAGGACGGCGGCACGCACCTGAGCGCCTTCCGCGAGGGCCTCGTCAAGGGCGTCAACGAGTTCGCCAAGGCCTCCTTCGCCGGCGAGGACGTGCGCGACGGCCTGCTGGCCGCCGTGGCGGTCAAGATCCAGGACCCGGTCTTCGAGAGCCAGACCAAGAACAAGCTGGGCTCGGCCGACGTGCGCCCCTGGATCGTCAAGGAGGTGCAGAACGCGGTGCTGGTGTGGCTGCACAAGCACCCCGAGGCAGCCGCCAAGATGCTCGAGAAGGTGCGCGCCAACGAGCGGCTGCGCAAGGAGCTGAGCGCGATCAAGAAGGACGTGCGCGAGCGCGAGCGCGCCACGGCCCTGCGCATCCCCAAGCTCACCGACTGCCGGGCGCACCGCGGCGACGGGAGCAAGCGCGCCGAGCTGAGCACGATCTTCCTCACCGAGGGCGACAGCGCCGGCGGCGGCATGGTGCCCTCGCGCGACGTCGAGGTGCAGGCCATCTTCTGCCTGCGCGGCAAGCCCCTGAACGTGCACGGCCTGCAGCGCGACGCCGTCTACAAGAACGAGGAGCTCTACAACATCATGCGCGCGCTGGGCATCGAGAACGGGCTCGAGGGCCTGCGCTACCAGCGCGTGGTGATCGCCACCGACGCCGACGTGGACGGCATGCACATCCGCAACCTGCTCATCACCTACTTCCTGCGCTACTTCGAGGAGCTGGTCACGCACGACCACCTGTTCCTGCTCGAGACGCCGCTGTTCCGCGTGCGCAACAAGGACGAGACGCGCTACTGCTACAGCGCCGGCGAGCGAGACAAGGCCTCCGCCGCGCTCAAGAACCCCGAGATCACGCGCTTCAAGGGCCTGGGCGAGATCAGCCCCAAGGAGTTCGCGCGCTTCATCGGGCCCGACATGCGCCTCGTGCCCGTGACCACCCGCAACGTGGGCGAGGTGGACCGCTGCCTGGAGTTCTTCATGGGCAAGAACACGCCCGAGCGGCGCACCTTCATCGAGCAGAACCTCGTCACGGACGTGGTCTAGCCATGGCGAACCTCGAGCCGCTGATGCGGCAGAACTTCCTCGAGTACGCGTCGTACGTCATCGTCGACCGCGCCATCCCCGAGCTGCGCGACGGCCTCAAGCCCGTGCAGCGGCGCATCCTCGAGACGCTGCGCGCGATGGACGACGGCAAGCTTCACAAGGTGGCCAACGTCATCGGCGAGACGATGAAGCTGCACCCGCACGGCGATGCTTCCATCGGCGACGCGCTGGTGGTGCTGGCCAACAAGGGCTACTTCCTCGAGCGCCAGGGCAACTTCGGCTCGCCCATCACGGGCCACCCCGCGGCGGCGCGCTACATCGAGTGCCGCCTCACGCCGCTGGCGCGCGAGACGCTCTTCGACCCCAGCCTCACCGAGACCATCCCCTCCTACGACGGCCGCCGGCAGGAGCCGGTGGCGCTGCCGGCGCGCATCCCGGTGGTGCTGATGCTGGGCGTGGAAGGCATCGCGGTGGGCCTCTCCACGCGCATCCTGCCGCACAACTTCCCCGAGATCCTCAAGGCGCAGATCGCCTTCCTGGCCGGCAAGCGCTTCAAGCTCGAGCCCGACTTCCCCTCCGGCGGCCTGGCCGACACCAGCGAGTACGCCGACGGCAAGGGCAAGGTGCGCGTGCGCGCGCGCCTGGAGTGCCCCGACGACAAGACCATCGTCATCCGCGAGGTGCCCTACGGCGTCACCACCGAGGCGCTCATCGCCTCCATCGAGGCCGCCGCCACCAAGGGCAAGATCAAGATCCAGGGCATCCACGACCTGACCACCGACAAGGTGGAGATCCAGGTCGACCTGCCGCGCGGCGTGCACGCCGACGAGACCGTGCCGCAGCTCTACGCGTGGACCGACTGCGAGGTCACGCTGCAGAGCACGCTGGTGGTGATCGAGGACCGCCACCCCGTCGAGAAGACGGTCAAGCAGGTGGTCGAGGCCTGCACGCTGCGGCTCAAGGACATCCTGCGCGACCAGCTCAAGGGCGAGCTCGGCCGCCTGCAGGACCGCCAGCACTGGCTCACGCTCGAGCGCATCTTCATCGAGAACCGCGTCTACAAGAAGATCGAGGCCGCCAAGACGCAGGAGGCCGTGGACAAGGCCGTGTGGGACGGCATGGAGCCCTTCAAGCGCCAGTTCGTGCGCCCGATGGTGGACGACGACGTGGCCCGGCTGCTGGAGATCCGCATCCGGCGCATCTCGGCCTACGACATCGCGCGCCACCAGGAGGAGGTCGAGGGCATCCTCGCGCAGATCGCCGCCACCCAGAAGAAGCTCTCCAACATGGTGAAGACCACCACCGCCTGGCTGGAGGACCTGCTCGCGCGCCACGGCAAGGACTGGCCGCGGCGCACGAAGATCACCACCTTCGAGGCGGTGGACAAGCGCGCGGTGGCGCGCGAGAACCTCAAGCTGGCCTACGACCCCGAGTCGGGCTTCTTCGGCACGGCGGTGCGCGGCGACCAGTTCCCGCTCACCGTCAGCGAGTTCGCGCGCATCCTCGTGGTGAGCAAGGACGGCTCCTACCGCATCGTGGAGCCGCCCGAGAAGATGCTGGTGCCCGGCAAGGCGCTGTGGATCTCGGTCTTCGACCCCGAGAAGGGCCAGCCCTTCACGGTGGTCTACCGCACCAAGGACAAGACCTGCTACGGCAAGCGCATCCACATCCAGTCCTTCATCAAGGGCAAGGAGTACGCGCTGGTGCCGGGCGGCGAGGGCGCGGTCGACCTGCTGCTGCCCGACGAGAAGCCGGGCAAGGTGCACCTGGCCTTCGTGCCGGCCAAGTACCAGCGCGTGACCGAGGAGGAGTTCGACCTGGGCACGCTGGAGCTCACCGGCGTGGCCGCCCGCGGCGTGCGCCTGGCGCCCAAGCCCGTGCGCACGGTGCGCCGCATCGAGGGCTGACCGGGCCGGGCGCGCGCCGCCTGCCCGCCCTCGGGTAGAGTCCGCGCGTGCCGGCCGCTGCCTCCCTCGCGCTGCTGCTGCTGGCCGGGCCCTGGGCCAGTGCCGAGGAGGCCGCGCGCGCCGCGCTGGCCAGGCTGGGTGCGCAGGCCGCGCTGGAGGCGCCGGCCGCCGGCAGCCAGGCGCCGCGCCCGGGCCGCGACGCGCCGCGGCCGCCGCGCCCCGTCGAGCAGCCGCCGGCGCAGCCGGGCCAGCCCCCGCCGGTGGAGCTGCCCGACGCCAGCAGCCGCCTGTGGGCGCTGGCGCTGCTGGCCGTGCTGGGGCTGGCCCTTCTGGCCGTCCTGCTGTCGGCGGTGGCCGGCCGGCTGCGCCGCCGTCCACGCGGCCCGCCGGGCGTCGCGCCCGCCGCCGAGGCCGGGCCGCCCCTGCCCGTGGCGGCGCTGGGCAGCGCCGACCAGCTCGCCGCGGACGGCGACTGGGACGGCGCCGTGCACCGCCTGCTGCAGGAGGCGCTGGCCCTGCTGGCCGCGCGCCTGCGCCAGCCCCTGCCGCCGCACCTCACCAGCCGTGAGCTGCTGGCCAGGCTGCCGCTGGAGGCCAGCGCGCGCGCCGTGCTGGCCGGCCTGGTGGAGGCCGTGGAGCTGAGCCACTTCGGCGGGCGCCGGCTCGACGCCGGCGCGTGGGCCAGCGCGCGCGCGCGCTACGCGCGGCTGGCGCAGGGCGGCACGCCCGCATGAGCCAGACCGCATGAGCGCGCCGCGCCGCACCGCCTGGCTGCTGGGCCTGGCCGCCCTCTCGCTGGCCGTGTTCCTGGCCGAGGTGCTGCTGGGCCTGGGCGCGCAGCCCGCGCCCACGCGCGGCAGCGACGGCTACAGCCTCTCGGGCCTGGGGCACGCCGCCCTGCTGGACCTGCTGCAGGAGGAAGGCGTGCCGGTGCTGCGCAGCCGCTGGGCCTCGGCCGAGCGCGTCGAGCCCGGCGACACGCTGGTGCTGGCCGAGCCCGAGCCGCGCCTGCCCGAGCGCGGCGGGCGCCCGGGGCTGGAGGCCATGCTGGCGCGCGCCGGCCGCATGCTGCTGGTGCTGCCCAAGCGCCTGCCGGGCCCGCCCGTGGACGGCGAGCCGCGCTGGGTGGCCAGCAGCAGCCTCCGGCCGCTCGAGCAGCCCCGCGCGCTGCTCGAGCCGCTTGGCCTGGACGTGCAGCGCAGCAGCCAGCCTGCCGGCTCGCACGCCTGGCAGTCGCCGCGCGGCCTGCCCGTGCCGCAGCCCGTGGAGCCGCTGCAGCTGCTCGTGCCCAGCGCACGGCTGGAGCCGTGGCTCGCCTGCGAGGCAGGCGTGCTGGTGGGCCTCGTGCGCGAGGCCGGCCACGAGCTGGTCGTGCTCGCCGACCCCGACCCGCTGGCGCACCACGCCCTGGGCCGCGACGGCAACGCGGCCTTCGCGCTGGCCCTGCTGCAGGCGCTGCGCGGCACGGGCCGGCTGGTGTGGGACGAGACCTGGCAGGGGCACGTCGCGCAGGCGCGCGCGGCGCCGCTGCTGCTGGAGCCCCCCGCCGGGCTGGTCACCGCCTCGCTGGCACTGGTGGCGCTGCTGGCGCTGGGCGTGGGCATGTCGCGCTTCGGCCCACCTCCCGCGCCCGGCACCACGGGCCCGGCGCCCGCCGGCCGCGAGGCGCTGGTGGACAGCGCGGCACGCCTGCTGGGCCGCGGCGACCCGCGCGAGGCCGTGCTGCGCGCCTACGCAGCCGGCGCCGAGCGCGAGGCGCTGGAGGCCGTGGGCGGCGCGCGCCTGCCGGCCGCCGCGGCCCGCGCCGCGCTGGACGCACGCGCCCGTGCGCGCAGCCTGCCGCCGCCGGCGGCGCTGCACGCCCGGGTCGAGGCCGTGCTGGCGCGCGGGCGCCCCACCGTCGAGACCCTGCTGGGCGAGGCCCAGCACATCCATCGCTGGAAGGAGGAGGTCCCCCATGGACGTCGCCGAGATCCGTGAGCGGGCTGCGCGCCTGCGTGCCCAGTGCGAGCGCGTGGTGGTCGGGCAGGGCCTGACGGTGGAGCGCATGCTGGTGGCCCTGCTGGCCAACGGCCACGTGCTGCTGGAGGGCGTGCCCGGCACGGCCAAGACGCTGCTGGCGCGCGTCTTCTCGGCCGGCCTGCGCCTGGCCTGGCGCCGCATCCAGTTCACGCCCGACCTGATGCCGGGCGACGTGCTGGGCACCAACCTCTTCGACTTCAGCGCCAACCGCTTCGTGCTCACGCGCGGGCCGATCTTCACGCAGGTGCTGCTGGCCGACGAGATCAACCGCGCGCCGCCCAAGACGCAGGCCGCCCTGCTGGAGGCCATGCAGGAGCGCTCGGTGACGATGGACGGCACCACCTACCCGCTGGGCCCCTGCTTCTTCGTGGTGGCCACCCAGAACCCCGTGGAGCAGGAGGGCACCTACCCGCTGCCCGAGGCCCAGCTCGACCGCTTCCTGCTCAAGCTGCAGGTGGGCTACCCCTCGCGCGAGGACGAGCGCGCGCTGGTGCGCGCCCACGGCCACAGCGCGGCCACGCCGCCGCTGGACGCCGCGGCGCTCGAGCCCGTGGCCGACGAGGCCTGGCTGGTGGCGGCGCGCGCCACGGTGGGCGCGCTGCGCGCCACCGACGAGGTGGTGGACTACGCGGTGGACCTGGTGCGCGCCACGCGCAGCCATCCCAGCCTCTCCTGCGGCGCCTCGCCGCGCGCCGCTGCCATGCTGCTGGCCGCGGCCCGCGCGCGGGCCGTGCTGCACGGCCGCGACTTCGTCACGCCCGACGACATCAAGGACCTGGCCGTGCCCGCGCTGGCGCACCGCCTCGTGCTGGCGCCGGCCGCCGAGCTGGAGGGCCACGGGGCCGCCGCGGTGCTGGAGGGCCTGCTCGCCTCGGTGGCCGCCCCGCGCTGAGCGCGCCCTGCCATGCTGCCCACCCCCCGCCTCGTGCGCTGCGCCCTGCCGCTGCTGGCCGTGGCCCTGCTGGCCGTGCTGCTGGAGCCGGCCCGCGGCCCGCTGGCGTGGGCGTGGCTGGCGGGCCTGTGCGCGCTGCTGGCCGCCACCGCGCTGGAGGCGGCGCGCCTGCGCGAGCGGCGCGCGGCGCTCGAGGCGCGCGTGCAGCTGGGCGAGGAGCTGCTGCTGGGCGAGCCGGCCGCAGCGCAGGTGGAGCTGGCGGGGCTGCCCGGCACGCAGGTGGAGGCCTGCCTGTGGGCCGACGCGGCGCTGGGCGCCGACCCACAGCCCGCGCGCGCCACGCTGGATGCCGGCGGGCAGGCCCGGCTGGAGCTGGCGCTGCGTCCGGGCCAGCGCGGGCTCCACGCGCTGCAGGCGCTGGCGCTGCGCGTGAGCGGGCCCCTGGGCCTGCTGCGCGCGGCGCGCATGGCGCCCGCCCGCCAGGAGGTGCGCGTGCTGCCCAGCACGCGGCGCGTGCGGCAGGCGGCCCTCGCCGTGCTGGGCTCGCGCAGCCTCGAGCGCGGCCTGAGCGTGGAGCGCGTGCTGGGCGACGGCAGCGAGTTCCACGCCCTGCGCGAGTGGACGCAGGGCATGGACCCGCGCGCCATCTCCTGGCCGGCCTCCGCCCGCCACCGCAGCCTGCTGGGGCTGGAGCGGCGCGCCGAGCGCAGCCAGCGCCTGGTGCTGGCGCTGGACACGGGACACGCCATGGCCGGCACGGTGCAGGGCCTCTGCCGGCTCGACCACGCCGTGGAGGCCGCGCTGCTGCTGGCCTGGGCCGGCCTCAAGGCCGGCGACCGCGTGGGCCTGCACGCCTTCGACGAGCGCCCGCACGCCTGGCTGGCGCCCGCCGCCTCGCTGGCGCGCTACGAGGCCCTGCGCCGCGCGCTGGCCGGGCTGGCCGCGCGTCCCGTGGAGAGCAGCCTGGCGCTGGGGCTGGCCGACCTCGCCGCGCGCCTGGAGCGACGCGCGCTGGTGGTGCTGTTCACCGAGTTCAGCGACGTGGTGGCCGGCGAGCTGGTGCTGGAGCCGCTCCAGCGCCTGTGCCGGCGCCACGTGGTGCTCTTCGCCACGCTGGCCGATGCGGGGCTGGCGGCGCGCGCCGCCGCAGCGCCGCGCACGCTGCAGGGCCTGCACGCGGCGGTGGCCGCGCAAGACCTGCTGCGCGAGCGGGCCGTGCTGCTGGAGCGCATCGCGCGCATGGGCGTGCAGGTGGTGGAGGCGCCGGCCGCCGGCCTGGCCCCCGCCGTGCTGCGCCGCTGGCTGCACGTCAAGCGCCGGGAGCTGGTCGGGTGACGCTCACGCTGCGCAGCACCCAGTTCCGGCGCGAGCGCGAGGCCGCCTGGCGCGAGCTCGAGCGCCTGGTGGCGCGTGCCGAGCGGGGCGGCGTGCGGGCGCTGTCGGCGGCCGAGCTGCTGCGCCTGCCGGCGCTCTACCGCGGCGCCGTGGCCGCGCTCTCGGCCGCCCGCACGCTCTCGCTGGACGAGAACCTGCGCGCCTGGCTGGAGGCGCTGGCCGCGCGCGCCTACCTGGTGGTGCACGGCGTGCACGCCTCGCCGGGCCGGGCGCTGCGCCGCTTCCTGCACCCGGGCCTGCCGCAGGCCGTGCGCCGCCTGCGCGGCCCCGTGCTGCTGTCGGCCGCGCTGCTGCTGGTGGGCATGCTGGCCGGCTACGGGCTGGTGGCGCGCGATCCCGAGGCCTACTACGCGCTGGTGCCCGAGGGGCTGGCGGCCGGGCGCACGCCTGCCGCCAGCACCGAGGCGCTGCGCGAGGGCCTCTACGCCGGCGGCAGCACGGGGGCGGCCCCCTTCGCCAGCTTCCTGTTCGTCAACAACGCGCGCGTGGGCCTGCTGTGCTTCGCGCTGGGCATCGTGGGCGGCCTGCCCACGCTGCTGCTGCTGCTGGGCAACGGGCTGGTGCTGGGCGCCTTCGTGCAGGTGCACGTGGCCCGCGGCCTGGCGCTGGACGTGTTCGGCTGGCTGCTGCCCCACGGCGTGCCCGAGCTCACGGCCGTGGCCCTGTGCGGCGGCGCCGGGCTGGCGCTGGGCCGCGCGCTGTGGATGCCCGGCACGCGCACGCGCACGGCCGCGCTGGCCGAGGCCGGGCGCGAGGCCTGCGTGCTGGTGCTGGGCGCGCTCCTGCTGCTGGCGCTGGCCGGCGTGCTGGAAGGCTGGTTCCGCCAGGCCGTGCAGGACGTGGCCGTGCGCTACGCCATGGCTGCGCTGGCCACGGCAGCCGTGGGCGCCTGGCTGCTGGCACCGGCCCGGGCCGGGAGCGACGCATGAGCCGCGCCGTCCGGCCCGCCGGGCCCGCGCTGCTGGGGCCGCGCCCTGCCGCGCGCCTTGCGCTGGTCGTGCCCGAGGGCGTGGGGCTGGAGCTCGAGCTGGGCTCGGTGGGCGAGCGCGCCTACGCCTTCGTGCTCGACCTGCTGCTGCTGCTGGCCGCGCTGCTGGGCGGCGGCCTGCTGCTGGCGCTGGCGCTGGGCGGCTCGCTGGCCCTGCCCGGGCTCTCCGGCGCCCCCGGCTGGCTGCTGGCGCTGGGCTGGCTGCTGCTCTTCGTGCTGCGCACGGGCTGGTTCCTGCTGCTGGAGGTGGCGGGCCGCGGACGCACGCCCGGCAAGCGCGCGGCCGGCCTGCGCGTGGTAGATGCCTCGGGCGCGCCGCTGGGTGCGCGCGCGCTGGTGGCCCGCAACCTGCTGCGCGAGGTGGAGCTGTGGCTGCCGCTCTCGCTGCTGGCCGCGCCCGAGAGCGTGCTGCCCGACGCCGCGCCGTGGGTGCGCGTGCTGGCCAGCCTGTGGACGGTGGGCCTCGCCCTGTTCCCGCTGCTGCACCCCACGGGGGCCCGGCTGGGCGACCTCGCCGGCGGCACGCGCGTGGTGCGCGCGCCGCGCGTGGTGCTGCTGCCCGACCTGGCCGAGTCGGCCCACGTGCACGCGCGCGCCTTCAGCACGCAGCACCTGTCGGTCTACGGCGAGCTCGAGCTGGCGGCGCTGGAGCGCGCGCTGCGCATGGAGGCCCACCTGCCCGGGCGCGAGCGCATGCTCGTGGAGCTGAGCCGGCTGGTGCGCACGCGCACCGGCTGGGCCGGCGACAGCGCGCCGGCCGATGCCGAGCCCTTCCTGCGCGACTTCTACGCCGCCCAGCGCCGCCACCTGGAGGAGCGCCTGCGCCGCGGCGAGCGCAAGCGCGACAAGCACCACCGCGCCTAGACCGGCGCGGCGCGCCCTGCCTGCGAACGGCCGTGCTCCTGGGGATACACGCGCTGGGCTCCCCCATCGACAGCCCTTGCCCGGGAGGCGAGGCTGGGGACACGTCCGGAGGGAACCATGACCACCGCCTGCCGCCAGATCCTGTGCCCCACCGACCTCAGTGCCGCCGGCGACGATGCCGTCGACCTCGCCTTCGCGCTGGCGCTGCCCGGCGGCACCGTGCACCTGCTGCACGTGTGCGAGCCCGGCTTCCTGGCCAGCCCTTTCGACCTCACGCCCGTGATCGCCACGCCGCCCACGCCCGAGGCGCTCGAAGCGCTCGACCGCAAGGTGGAGGCGCACCTGCGCCGGCTCGTGCCCGAGGAGGCGCTGCTGCGCAACGTGCGCCACCAGCTGCACGTGGTGCACGACCTGCACCCGGCCGCCGTCATCCAGCGCGTGGCCGCCGAGGTGCAGGCCGAGCTGGTCGTGATGGGCACGCACGGCCGCACCGGCATGGGACGGCTGGTGATGGGCTCGGTGGCCGGCGAGCTGCTCAAGCACAGCCGCCTGCCGGTGGTGCTCGCGCGCCCCGCCCGGCCCTAGGCGCAGCGCACCGGTCCCGCCCGCGGTAGCATCGCCGCTCCCGCGGGGAAGCGGGGAGGGCACGGGACGCCCTCGCACCGAGGTCCCCGTGCCGGAGGATGCCGCCGTGCCCGTGCCGCCCCTGCCGCCCGAGCGCCTGCGGCGCCGCTGCGCCCCCGAGCGCCTGCCCTTCGAGACCACCAGCACGCTCACCCCGCTGGAGGAGCCGCTGGGCCAGGCGCGCGCCCTCGAGGCGCTGCGCTTCGGCACCGGCATCCAGCGCGACGGCTTCAACATGTTCGCCATGGGCCCGGCCGACACGGGCCGGCAGGCCATCGTGCGCGCCATGCTCGAGGAGCGGGCCGCGCGCGAGCCGGTGCCCGAGGACGTCTGCTACGTGTTCGACTTCCGCCGGCCGCACCGCCCGCGCGCGCTGCGCCTGCCGGCCGGGCGCGCGCGCGTGCTGGAGCGCGACGTCAGCGGGCTGGTGGACGACCTGCGCAACGCCATCCCCGCGGCGCTGGAGGGCGAGGAGCAGCGCCGCCGCAAGGACGCGCTGGCCGAGGAGTTCAAGGAGCGCCACGGGCGCCAGATCGACGCCCTGCGCAAGGCCGCCGAGGCCGCCGGGCTGGGCCTGCTGCGCACGCCGCTGGGCTACGGCTTCGCGCCCGTGGCCGAAGGCGAGGTGCTCTCGGCCGAGGACTACCAGAAGCTGCCCGCCGAGGAACGCCAGCGCCGCGAGGCCGAGATCGAGCGCTTCGAGCGCCGCCTGCACGACATCCTGGCCGACGCGCCCAAGCTGGAGCGCGAGCTGCGCACGCGCGTCAAGGAGATGGTGCGGCAGGCGCTGCTGGGCGCCGTGCAGCCGCTGGTGGAGGCGCTCAAGCAGCGCCACGCCGACCTGCCGGCGGTGGTCGAGCACCTCGACGCGCTGCAGGCCGACGTGCTCGAGCACGCCGACGACCTCATGCGCGCCCCCGAGGGGCCGGCCCCCGCGCTGCTGGCGGCCCTCGAGCCCGGGCCTGACGGCGAGCTGGGCCCGCTGCGGCGCTACGGCGTCAACGTGCTGGTGGACCACGCCGAGACACGCGGCGCGCCCGTGGTGCAGGAAGACCACCCCACCTACCAGAACCTCGTGGGCCGCGTCGAGTACGTGGCGCACCTGGGCGCCCTCACCACCGACTTCCGGCTGGTGAAGGCCGGGGCGCTGCACCGCGCCAACGGCGGCTACCTGCTGCTGGACGCGCGCGACCTGGTGCTGCAGCCCTACGCCTGGGAGGGCCTGCGGCGTGCGCTGCGCGCCGGCGAGATCCGCATCGAGTCGCTGGGCCAGATGCTCAGCCTCGTGAGCACCTCCACGCTCGAGCCCGAGCCGGTGCCGCTGGGCGTGAAGGTGGTGCTGCTGGGCGAGCGCTCGCTCTACTACCTGCTCGACCAGCTGGAGCCCGACTTCCACCGCCTGTTCAAGGTGGCCGCCGACTTCGAGGACGACCTGCCGTGGGACGAGGGCAGCGACCTGGCCTACGCGCGGCTGCTGGCCGGGCTGGCGCGGCGCGAGGGCCTGCACCCGCTGCGCCGCGACGCGGTGGCCGCGGTCATCGAGCAGGCGGCGCGCATGGGCGACGACGCCACGCGCCTGACGGCGCGCGTGGATGCCGTCAGCGACCTGCTGCGCGAGGCCGACCACGCGGCGCGCGCCCATGGTCGCGAGGTGGTGCATGCCTCGGACGTCGAGCAGGCCATCGCGCAGCAGCGCAAGCGGCAGGGCCGCATCCAGGAGCGCGTGCTGGAGGAGATCCAGCGCGGCACGCTGCTGATCGACACCACGGGCCGCAAGGTGGGCCAGGTCAACGGGCTGGTGGTGAGCCAGCTGGGCCACGCCAGCTTCGGGCGCCCGGGGCGCATCACGGCGCGCGTGCGGCTGGGCAAGGGCCAGGTGGTGGACATCGAGCGCGAGGTGGAGCTGGGCGGCCCCATCCACAGCAAGGGCGTGCTGCTGCTGGCCGGTTTCCTGGGCGCGCGCTACGCGCCCGAGCACGCGCTCTCGCTGGATGCCACGCTGGCCTTCGAGCAGTCCTACGGGCCGGTGGAGGGCGACAGCGCCTCCACCGCCGAGCTGGTGGCGCTGCTCTCGGCCATCGCCGGCCTGCCGCTGCGCCAAGACCTCGCGCTCACCGGCTCGGTCAACCAGGCCGGCGAGGTGCAGGCGGTGGGCGGCGTCAACGAGAAGGTCGAGGGCTTCTTCGACGTGTGCCGGGCGCGCGGCCTCTCGGGCACGCAGGGCGTGCTGCTGCCGGCCAGCAACGTGCGCCACCTCATGCTGCGGCCCGACGTGGTGGAGGCGGCCGCCGCCGGGCGCTTCCACGTGCATGCCATCGCCTCGGTGGACGAGGCCCTCGAGCTGCTCACGGGCCTGCCGGCCGGCGAGCGCGACGCCAGCGGCCGCTGGACGCCGGGCTCGGTCAACGCGCGCGTCGAGGAACGCCTCGTGGCGCTGGCCACGCGGCGGGCCGCGCTGGCGCGCGAGGAGGCCCCGCGGCCGCCGGGCGAGGCGCGGTGAGCGAGCCCGCCCCGCTGCGCCTGCGCCGCGTGCTGGTGGCGCTCGACCTCTCGGCGCACGGCGCCGCGGCGCTGGAGGCTGCCGCCGCGCTGGCGGCGCGGCTGGACGCCGAGCTGGCCGGTCTCTACATCGAGGACGAGGACCTGCTGCGCTTCGCGGCCCACCCGGCGGCGCGCGTGCTGCGCGAGGGTGCCGCCGCCGCCGAGGCCCTCACGCGCGAGGCGCTGGAGGCCGAGCTGGCGCTGCTGGCGCGCGAGGCGCGCCAGGCGCTGGAGCAGGCGGCGCGGCGCGCCGGCTCGCGGCACGCCTTCGCCGTGGCGCGCGACCGCGTGGCGTCCGCGCTGGTGCGCGCGGCCGGCGAGGCCGGGCTGCTGGTGCTGGGCCGCTCGGGCCACGCGCCGCGCCCGGCGCGCACGCTGGGCTCCACGGCGCGCAGCGTGCTGGCCACCGCGCCGGGCGCGGTGCTGCTGCTGCACGCCGGCGAGCGCGTGGAGGGCCCGGTGCTGGCCGTGGACGACGGCAGCCCCGCGGCCGGGCGCGCGCTGGCGCTGGCGCAGGCCCTGGCAGCGCCCGGCGTGCCGGGGGTGCTGCGCGGCGGCGTGCTGGACGCGGCGCGCATGGCCGCCGAGGTGCAGCGGCGCGGGGCGGCGCTGCTGGTGCTGCCCGCCGGCGAGGGCGCGCAGGACGAGGCCTTGCTGGCAGCCCTGCCCTGCGCCGTGCTGCGCGTGCGCTAGCCCCCGGCGCGCGGCCGCGGTGGCACAATCCCCCGCGTGAGCCCCGCCTTCCGCCTGCTGCCGCACACGGCCGACGCCGCCTTCGAGGCCACCGCCCCCTCGTGGGAAGGCCTGCTCGCCGAGGCCACGCGCGCGCTGGGCGAGGTGCTGCTGGCCGACGACGGCAGCCCGCCCGACTGCGAGCTGCCGGTCGAGGTGACGGGCGCCGACCGCGAAGACCTGCTGGTGGCCTGGCTGGGGGCGGCCCTGCTGGGCTACGAGCAGCACGGCCGCGTGCCGCGCGGCGCGCGGCTGGCCACGCTGGACCCCACGCGCCTGGGCGGCGTGGTGCTCGCGCGGCAGACCGACCCGCGCCGCCAGCCCCCGGACCGCGTCGTCAAGGCCGTCACCTACCACGCGCTGGCCGTGGAGCCGGGCGAGGCCACGCGCCCCTGGCGCGCCGTCGTGGTGCTGGACCTGTGAGCGCTCCGGGGCCCGTGCACGTCGAGCGCATCGACGGCCTGCGCTGGCGCATCCGGCGCGAGGGGCCCATGCGCGTCGAGGGCATCGTGTACGCCGACCCGGCCCTGCTGGCGCGCATGCACGACGAGAAGGCGCTCGAGCAGGTGCGCAACGTGGCCTGCCTGCCCGGCATCGTGGGCGCCTCGCTGGGCATGCCCGACCTGCACTGGGGCTACGGCTTCCCCATCGGCGGCGTGGCCGCCTTCGACCCCGAGACGGGCGTGATCAGCCCCGGCGGCGTGGGCTACGACATCAACTGCGGCGTGCGCCTGCTGGCCAGCGCGCAGCCGGCGCAGGCCGTGGCCGCGCGCCGCGAGGCGCTGGCCGAGGCCCTCGACCACGAGGTGCCCAGCGGCACGGGCTCGGCGCGCGACGACCTCGTGCTGGGCGAGGCCGACATGGACGCCGTGCTGCGCGAGGGCGCGCACTGGGCCGTGGCGCGCGGCTGGGGCAGCCAGGCCGACCTCGAGCACACCGAGGAGGGCGGCCGCATGGCCGGGGCCCAGCCCGCCGAGGTCTCGGCCACGGCGCGCCGCCGCGGCCAGGACCAGCTGGGCACGCTGGGCTCGGGCAACCTCTTCCTCGAGGTGGACCGCGTGGCCGAGATCTACGACGAGGCCGCCGCGCGCGCGCTGGGCCTGGTGCTGCACGGCACCTGCGTGCTGGTGCACAGCGGCAGCCGCGGCCTGGGCCACCAGGTGTGCACCGACTTCCTGCCGCAGATGCGCGCCAGCGCCGCGGCGCACGGCATCGAGCTGCCCGACCCGCAGCTGGCCTGCGCGCCGTTCCGCTCGCCCGAGGCCCAGCGCTACTACGGCGCGATGCGCGCGGCCGTGAACTTCGCCTTCGCCAACCGGCAGGTGATCGCCGACCGCGTGCGCCGCGCCTTCGCGCGCGTGCTGGGCCCCCAGGCACGCCTGCACCAGGTCTACGACGTGTGCCACAACATCGCCAAGCTCGAGCGCCACGTGGTGGACGGCGTCGAGCGCGAGCTGCTGGTGCACCGCAAGGGCGCCACGCGTGCCTTCCCGCCCGGCCACCCGCTCACGCCGGCGGCCTGCCGCGACGTGGGCCAGCCGGTGCTGGTGCCCGGCGACATGGGCCGCTACTCCTTCGTGCTGGTGGGCCAGGAGGGCGCGTGGCGCGAGACCTTCGGCTCCTGCTGCCACGGGGCCGGCCGCGTGCAGAGCCGCACCAAGGCGCAGGCCGACACGCGCGGGCGCAACGTGCTGCGCGAGCTGGCCGCCAAGGGCATCGCCGTGCGCGCCGCCAGCCGCCGCACCGTGGACGAGGAGCACCCCGGCGCCTACAAGGACGTGGCCGAGGTGGTGGACGTGGTGGTGCGCGCCGGGCTGGCACGCCTCGTGGCCCGGCTCGAGCCCATCTGCGTGGTGAAGGGCTAGGGCGCAGGGCGGCCACGCCGTAGCCTCGCGCCGGAGGCCCCATGCGCCGGCTCGTCGCCTGCCCGTCCTGCCGCCGCCAGGCCGATGCCGGCGACCTCGCGCCCGGCAGCACGCTGGCCTGTGCCTGCGGGCAGGCCGTGCGCGTGCCCGAGGCACGGCCGCAGGCAGCCGCGGTGGTGCGCTGCTCGTCGTGCGGCGCCGCGCGCGTGGGCCCGGGGGCCGCCTGCACCTACTGCGGCAGCGACTGGACGCTGGCCGAGCAGGACCTGCACACGCTCTGCCCGCAGTGCATGACGCGCATCAGCGACCGCGCGCACTTCTGCCACGCCTGCGGCATCCCCATCGCGCCGCAGGCGCCGGGCGCGGCCGACCCGGCGCGTCCCTGCCCCACCTGCGGCGACGTGCCGCTGCGCCCCCGCGTGCTGCCCGAGGCCCCGCCGCTGATGGAGTGCGAGCGCTGCGGTGGGCTGTGGACCGAGCCCGGCCCGCTGCAGCGCCTGCTGCAGCGCGCGGGCAGCGGCGCGGCCCGAACGGCAGCCGCGCTGCTGGGCCCGGGCGCGCGCCACGTGGCCGTACAGGGCGCGGCCGGGCCGGGCGCAGCCGCGACGGAGCCTGCGCGCGCGCGCCTCTACCTCGCCTGCCCCGCCTGCGGCACGCGCATGAACCGCAAGCGCTTCCCGGGCCGGCTGCCGCTGGTGGTGGACGTGTGCCGCGACCACGGCTTCTGGTTCGAGCCCGGCGAGCTGCCGCGGCTGCTGGAGGGCGTGGCGCAGGGCCTGGCCCGGCCCGATGCCGCCGACCCGCAGGCCGGCCCCGACGAGGCCCAGCGCGCTGCGGCCCTGCTGGCCCTCGAGCAGGCAGCCGAGGACCGCGCGCGCACGCGCCGCGCCGACGACCTGCTGGGCGTGCTCGAGGGGCTGGCGCGCTTCGTCCTGCGCCGCTGGTGAGGTCACGCGGCCGGCGCGCGGGGCCCCCTGCTGCGGCTAGCGTAGTAGTACTTTAGTAATACTGCTTTGAGCGTACTACCGGGGCGCTGGAAGTGCCTTGCCAGCCGTTGGCAAGGTGGCGGGCGAGGCTGGCCTGCGTTCCCGCCCGGCGAGCGCGTGACGACACGTCGACGCACTCGCCCACGGGACACGCGCAGCAGGCGCCGCTCGCGCCTGCCGGGAGCCCCCATGGACCTGCCCGAGCCCGGCCTGCCCCATCGCGACCTGCCCCTGCACGAAGCAGCCCGCGACCCGCAGCAAGCCCCGCCGCAGCCTCGTCCCACCCTGCTCGACGGCCTGCCGCTGGGCGGCGGCATCCTGCTCAGCGCGCGTGCGCGCCAGCAGGCGCACGAGGGCAGGCTGGGCACGGCACGGCTGCTCCAGCTGCTGGAGCAGCCCGACGTGGCGGGCGACTGCCGCCGCCGCGGCCGGCAGTGGGCGGCCGTGCAGGACCCGCCGCCGGGAGCCGTGCCGGGCGCAGCGCCGGGCTGGCTCGTCGCGGTGGTGCAGCCCAGCGCGCACGGCCTGCTGGTGCTGCGCGTGCAGCGCCGCCGGCACCTGCCCGAGCCGCGCCGCCCGTGGGCCCATGCACCCCACGCGGCACGTGCACGCTCCCGCCAGCGGCTGCTTGCCCGCGCGCGCCGGGGCGCCTAGCGTGGGCGGCGCAACGGATCCGGGCGACGGGCAGGACGGCATGGGGCCGGTGGCTCCCGCGCCGGGCTCGTCGGGCACGAAGGGCACGGCCGACACCATGCGGGGCAGGCGCAAGGCAGCGAGGGCCACACCCTCCATCGAGATGGCGCACCTGCGCCAGCTCATCGCGCTCGACCGCCTGCTGCGCACCGAGCGCTGCACGCGCGCGCAGCTGGCGCAGCGCATCGCCGAGCGCACGGGCGTGCCGGCCAGCGAGCGCTCCATCAGCCGCTACGTCGAGGAGCTGGGCGAGTACTTCGGCCTGGTGGCCGAGTACGACCGCGTCTCGGGCGGCTACCGCTACACCGACCCCAAGAAGCGCCTGCCGGTGGGCCTGTTCCTGTCCACCGACGCCTGGCTGATGGCCGAGTGGCTTGCCTCCGTGGTGGGCGCCGACCCGCGGGCCCCGCGCGCGCTGCAGGAGGCGCTGGCCCAGCTGCGGGGCGGGCGCATCGAGGCCGCCAAGCCGCGCGTGCTGCGCACGTTGCCCCGGCCGGCACGGCTGAAGTCGGCCGGCAGCGTGCTGGACGCGGTCGAGCGCTGGTGGCTGGCCGTGCACGACGGGCGCGTGGTGCGCTTCGAGTACCCGGTGCGCGGCGACAAGGGCCACACCGCCGTGCGCACCGTCGAGCCGCACGGCATCGCCTTCGTCGACGGCTGGTTCCAGCTCGACGGCTGGGACCGCGACGTGAACGCCTGGCGCACCTTCCTGCCCACGCGCATGCGCTCCTTCGAGGAGCAAGCCGAGCACTTCGAGCGCCGCGAGTGGAACCCCGACGTGGAGTACGCCGGAGCCTTCCGCCGCAAGCGCGGCAGCGAGGACCACGTCGTGCAGGTGCTCTTGAGCCCGCGCGTGGCCTACATGGCCGAGGAGATCGAGCAGCACCCCAGCCAGCGCGTCGTGGAGACGCGCGCGGACGGCAGCGTGGTGGTGCAGTGGCGCCTCTCGTACCTCTTCGAGGTGCTCAACTGGGTGCTCTCGCTGGGCGCCGAGGCCGAGGTGCTGCAGCCGCCGCAGCTGCTCGACCTGGTGCGCACGAGCATCCACGACATGGCCCAGCGCTACGGCATGGCGGTGGGCGAGCGCCCCAAGCCCAGCCCGCGGCGCAGCTGAGCCGGCGCGGCCGCGCCCCGGGCGGCGCCCCGGGCGGCCGGGCCGCGTGAGGCCTGGTCGCGTGAGGCCTGCTCACATGAGGCCCGGTCACGTGAGGTCCGGCAGCACGGCACGGCAGCCAGCCTGGCAGCCAGGCCCAGCCGCGAGGCCGGGCCGGCGTGGCCCCCGCGGGGCCGCTGCGGCGCGGCCGGGCCCGCGCCCGGGCGAAGGAGTGGCGGAGAGGCAGGGATTCGAACCCTGGGTAGCCTTGCGACTACACCGGTTTTC
Source organism: Planctomycetia bacterium (assembly GCA_046094945.1). Taxonomy (GTDB): domain Bacteria; phylum Planctomycetota; class PLA2; order PLA2; family JAEUHO01; genus CAXQZU01. The sequence continues at coordinate 18,816 of JBJTIJ010000176.1, forward strand.
GAAACCGGCCCGTTCGACCGCTCCGGCACCTCTCCGCGGCGGCGAAGAGGGGACGGTAGGACGCCGCGGGGGCAGGTCAAGCCGGGGTGGGCGCGTCGGGTCCCGGGGGCGCGCGGCGGGCGCGGAAGAAGGCGCGCAGCAGCTCAGCCGAGGCCTCGGCCAGCACGCCGCCGCGCACCGGGAGGCGGTGGTTGAGGCGCGGGTCGCGCGGCACGTCGTAGAGGCTGCCCACGGCCCCCGCCTTGGGGTCGGGCGCGCCGAACACCAGCGCCCCCAGCCGCGCGTTGACCCGCGCGCCGGCGCACATCGTGCAGGGCTCCAGCGTCACGTACAGCGTGGCGTCCTCCAGGTGCCAGTCACGGCGCGCCTGCGCGGCCGCGCGCAACACCAGCACCTCGGCATGCGCCGTGGGGT
>JBJTIJ010000177.1:0-3508 GCA_046094945.1 Planctomycetia bacterium
CTGCATGCCCCCCCTCCACGCCCATCCCGCCCGGCTGCCCCACCACGCACGCCTGCCCCACCACGCACGCCTGCCCGGCCACGCCAGCGCAGGGGCTGCCGGCCTGCCTGCCCGGCTGCGCCCGCGCCCGTGGGCCCTCTCGCTGGGGCTGCTGCTGTGCGGGCTCGCAGGTGGCGGCCCCCGCCCGGCGGCGGCCGAGCCGGCCGTGCTGGGCGAGGCGCCCGAGACCCTGCTGCTGCAGGAGCCCACCGTGAGCGCCGGCCACGTGGTCTTCACCTACGCGCAGGACCTGTGGGTGGTGGACCGCACGGGCGGCGAGGCCCGGCGCCTGACGAGCAGTCCGGGCGCCGAGAGCGCGCCCTCGCTCTCGCCCGACGGGCGCTGGGTGGCCTTCACCGGTGAGTACGAGGGCAACGCCGACGTGTACGTGCTGCCCATCGAGGGCGGCCTGCCGCGGCGCCTGACCTGGCACCCCGACCGCGACCGCGTGCTGGGCTGGCACCCCGACGGCCAGCGCGTGTGCTTCGCCAGCCCGCGCGCCGGCGGGCCGGGCGTGGACAAGGCCTTCCTCGTGCCGGCAGCGGGCGGGCCCGTCGAGGAGCTGCCGCTGCCCGAGGTGGCGCACCTTGCCTTCGACCCCGCCCAGCCCGGGCGCGTGGCCTACACGCCCATCCGGCCCGCCTTCCGCACCTGGAAGCGCTACCGCGGCGGGCGCGTCTCGCCCGTGTGGCTCACCGACCTCGGCTCGCTGGAGACCAGCGCGCTGGCCCCGCAGGGCGCCAGCCAGGCCTGGCCCTGCTTCGCGCGCGGCTGGGTGTGGTTCGCCAGCGACCGCGACCCGGCCACGCCCAGCGGCAACCTCGCCGAGGACCGCCGCATGCAGGTCTGGCGCTGGCGCCCGGGCGCGCCAGCCCCCGAGCAGGTGACGCACTTCACCACCTTCGACGTGCGCTGGGTCTCGGCGGGCGCCGGCACGCTGGTGCTCGAGCAGGGCGGCGCGCTGCACCTGCTGGATCCCGACACGCTCGTGCTCACGCGCCTCGTGGTGCGACTGCGCACCGACGGCCTGCACGCCCTGCCGCGCTGGCAGGAGGCCAAGGGCCACGTGCGCGCCATGGCCGTGGCGCCCAACGGCAAGCGCTCGGCCTTCGAGGCGCGCGGCTAGATCCTCACGCTGCCGCGCAGCGACGGCGACGTGCGCAACCTGAGCGAGACGCCCGGCGCGCACGAGCGCGACCCGGCCTGGTCGCCCGACGGCAAGAGCGTGGCGTGGCTGGGCGACGCCGGCGGCGAGGTGGGCCTGTGGGTGCGCGACGCGCGCGGGCAGGGCGAGGCCCGCCGCCACGCGCTGCCCGGCACCGGCTTCGCCTACAGCCCGCAGTGGAGCCCCGACGGCCGCCACATCCTGTACAGCGACGAGAAGAGCCGCCTGTGCTACCTCACGCTCGACAGCGGGCAGGTGACCGAGGTGGCCGTGCTGCGCGGCAGCCTGGGCGTGATCGTGCCCATGGCCAGCTGGTCGCCCGACAGCCGCTGGATCGCCTACGAGGGCCGCAACCCCGGCACGGCCTACGACCAGGTGGTGCTCTACCGGCTGGAGGACCGCCGCAGCATGGTGCTCAGCGACGCCTTCGGCTCGGCCGAGAACCCGGTCTTCTCGCCCGACGGCAAGCACCTGTTCTTCAAGGCCACGGTGGACAGCGGCCCGCAGCGCTTCGGCCTGGACATGTCCGCCACCACGGCGCGCGCCTCCACCAGCAGCCTCTACGTGGCCGTGCTGGCGCGCGAGGGCGCCAACCCGCTCTTCCCGCGCAGCGACGAGGGCCACGGCAAGCCCGGGCGCGAGGCGAAGGAGGACGGCAAGGACGGGAAGGAAGGCAAGGAGGCGAAGGACGGCAAGGACGGCGCCGGCGACGAGGAGGCTGCGGCCGCGCCGCGCGTGCCCCCCACCGTGATCGACCTCGAGGGGCTCGACCAGCGCGTCCTGGCGCTGCCGCTGCCGCCCAAGGCCTACGGCCGCCTGCTGGCCGGCAAGGGGGGCCTCTACTTCCTCGAGCCCGGCGACGAGGGCGCGCTGCTCAAGTCCTTCACGTGGAAGGCGCGCAAGGCCGAGGAGGTGGCGCGCGGCGTGGACGACGCGCTGCTGAGCGCCGACGGCAGCACGCTGCTGCTGCAGGGCAAGGAGGGCTGGCACCTGCAGGCGGTGGAGGGCAAGGAGCGCAAGCGGCTGGCCGTCGAGCAGGCACGCGTGCGCGTGGAGCCCGTGCTGGAGTGGCGGCAGGTGCTGCGCGAGGCCTGGCGCCTGCAGCGCGACCTGTTCTACGACCCCGGCATGCACCACGTGGACTGGCCGGCGATGTGGGAGCGCTGGCAGGCCTTCCTGCCCCACGTGCGCCACCGCGCCGACCTCAACCTGCTGCTGGGCGAGATGCTGGGCGAGCTGGCCTGCGGCCACCAGTACGTCAGCGGCGGCGAGATGCCCACGGCCCCCAGCGGCCCGGGCACGGGCCTGCTGGGCGCCGACTTCGAGGTGGTGGACGGGCGCGTGCGCATCGCTCGCATCCTCGACGGCCAGAACTGGAACCCCACGCTGCGCGCGCCGCTCACCGAGCCGGGCGTGGACGTGCGCGTGGGCGACATCCTGCGCTCGGTGGACGGCAAGCCCGTGCAGGCCACGGGCAACGTGCTGGCGCTCTTCGAGGCCACCGCCGACACGCAGGTGGAGCTGGTGCTCGAGCGCGCGGGCGAGGCCGCGCCGCGCACGGTGCGCGTGGTGCCGGTGGCCAGCGACCGCGAGCTGCGCCGGCGGGCCTGGATCGAGGAGCGGCGCGCGCTGTGCGAGCGGCTCTCGGGCGGGCGCCTGGCCTACGTCTACATGCCCGACACGGGCCCGCGCGGCATCGACGCCTTCCAGCGCGACTTCTTCGGCCAGGTGGACCGCGAGGGCCTGGTGCTCGACGAGCGCTACAACGGCGGCGGCAAGGTGGCCGACTGGGTGATCGACATCCTCTCGCACGACGTGTGGTGCTGGTGGATGACGCGCACGGGCTGGGCGGGCCGCACGCCCTTCGCCACGCTGCAGGGCCCCAAGGTGATGCTGGTCAACGCCTACGCGGGCTCGGGCGGCGACGCCATGCCGTGGTTCTTCCGCCAGCAGCGGCTGGGCCCGCTGGTGGGCACGCGCACCTGGGGCGGGCTGGTGGGCATCACCGGCTACCCGCCGCTGATGGACGGCGGCAGCGTGACGGCCGCCGCCTTCGGCATCATGGGCCGCGACGGCCGCTGGGTGATCGAGAACGAGGGCGTGGCGCCCGACATCGAGGTGCTGGAGTGGCCCAAGGACTGCGCCGGCGGCCGCGACCCCACGCTGGAGCGGGGCGTGGCCCCGGCCCTCGCCAGACCGCCCCACGTGCGCGTGCCCACCAGCGGGCCCAGCCGCTGCTGGCGGAAGAACCACGGCATGGCGTCGCCGCCCGAGCCCGCGTAGGCGTTGACCAGCATCACCTTG
>JBJTIJ010000178.1:0-4126 GCA_046094945.1 Planctomycetia bacterium
GGGGATGGCGATGGCGGCGATGATCGCGATGATCGCGATCACGATCATGAGCTCGATGAGCGTGAAACCGGACTGCTTCGTGCGGACCATGGGAGATGTCTCCAGGAGGGATGGGGAAGCGAACAGCTGCAGGCCAAGCGCGTGCACCGTGCACGCTCCTGCCCACTGCCTGCCCAAGCGGCCCGGGTGGGGAACCGCTTGTGACCAAGGTCCTATCGACCCGGGCAGGCCACGCCTTGAACGGCCCGTACTGTGCCCGACACAGCGTGCACGCCCGCGGCGCTGCGCCGCAGGCGCGACGGCTCCTGGACAAGATGCCCGACGCATACGCGCAGCACGCCAGGTCCCCGATCCGCACATGGGCTCGCGACAAGTGTCCCCATGCAGCACAGCGTGGCGCATGCCCGAGGAGCATGCCCTGGACACGGCCTGGGCTCGCCCGTGACGAGCTGCCGCACGCACGGTGCAGGCAGGTCATGTCGGGCAGGCCGGGCAGGTCCTCGGCGCCCCAACGCGGGCTCCCAAAAAGGACGCGGGGCGGCAACCCGGAGGTTGACGCCCCGCGCGAGGGGATCCCGCCGGCCCGCGCGGGCCAGCGGGCACTCTGGGAGCCGGACTAGCCGACCTGCTTCCAGTTCGAGGCCGTCTGGCCGCTCTGGCCGGGGCCGTTGAGGTCGGCCACGCCGGTGATCGTGCCCGAGGTCTTGAAGGCCGCGTCGGCGCCGGGGCCGCCCGTCGGGCCGGTGTAGGTGCTCACCTCGATCGAGAGCACGTCACCCTGCTGGTTGGTGAAGAAGGTGCGGTTGCCCGTCTGGTTGTAGTTCACCGGCCAGGCGTAGCAGCACCAGGTCGTCTCCGCACGGTCGGAGTCCACGCCGCTGCTGGTCGTGTAGCCCGTCGTCTGGTTCTCCGCCACGCCGGCGCCCGCCGAGCTCGGCAGCCACATCTTGAAGAAGTAGCCCGAGCGCGTCACCGCGCCCTGCGCGTTGAGCACCTGGAAGGCCGAGCCCAGCACCGGGGGCGTCAGCACCGCCGTCATGCGGCCCGCGCCCTTGCCCGACATCTCGATGAAACCGCCGTACTCGCCCGAGCCGTCGCCGTCCTGGTCGGCCTTCGCGCCCTGCTGGAACTGCGCCTGGCTGCTCACGACGTTGCGCAGCGTGGCGGCCGCAGCCGTCTCGTTGGCCGAGAGGCGCGCGGCCAGCAGGTTGGGGATGGCGATGGCGGCGATGATCGCGATGATCGCGATCACGATCATGAGCTCGATGAGCGTGAAACCGGACTGCTTCGTGCGGACCATGGGAGATGTCTCCAGGAGGGATGGGGAAGCGAACAGCTGCAGGCCCAGGGCCAAGCGCGTGCACCGTGCACGCTCCTGCCCACTGCCTGCCCAAGCGGCCCGGGTGGTGAACCGCCTGTGGCAACGTTCTTATCGACCCGCGCACCTGGCCCCTTGATCGACCGTACTGTGCCTGACACAGCGTGATGCTGTGTGCCACACAGCGTGTCGGCCCTGCGCGCACCGGGGCGCAGCGGGGCCCACCCGGGCGCGCCCGGCCGCGCGCGTCGCATCGTGCAGGGCGCCACGTGCTGCGCTCGTGCACCGCGCAGGCTGTGCGTCGCACAGCCTGCCTCCTGCGGGCTAGCGCGCGCGCAGGGCCTCGAGGCGCGGCTGCGACTGGAGCGCGCGCTCCACGCCGCCCGGGTCCAGCGCGCTCGCCCGCTCCAGCGCGGCGCGCGCGGCCGCCAGGTCGCCCAGCGCCTCGAGCTCGGCGGCCGCGGCCAGCAGCACCTCCACGTCGCCCCCGGCCACGGCGGCCAGCTGGCGCCACAAGGCACGCACCTCGGTGCGCCGTGCGTCACTCGCGGGATCCGGCCCGGACACGAGCCAGCGCGTGGCCTCCAGCGCCGCGCCCGAGGGCGTGAACGGCGCCAGCCCAAGCCACATCGGCGCCTCCTGGGGCAGGGGCCTGGGCAGGCTGGCCAGTGCCGCGGCCAGTGCGGCGCGCGAGGCTGCCCCCCCACCACGGATGTCCTGTGCCTGCGCGTGCACGAGCAGCGCCCAGATGGTCTGCGCCCAGCCCTCGCCGGCCACGTGCAGCGGCTGCGGCAGCGCGGCGCTGGCCGCCTCCGCATCGCCCAGCCGCACGAGGCACGAGGCTCGCTCGACGGCCGTCAGGCGCGCGTGCCCGGGATCCAGCGCCGCGGCGCGCGTGAAGGCCTGCTCCATCGTCGCGCGGTCCTGCACCAGGAAGGCGATCACCGCGCGCATGCGCTGCTCGCGCGCCCGCAGGTCGCGGTCCTGCAGCAGCGCCTCCAGCGCGCCGTAGGCCCGGAACTCGTCGTCCAGCACCTGTCTCGCCGAGGCGCCGCTGGCGTCCATGGCCAGCAGCACCGAGACCTGCTCGAGGCGCGCCCACAGGTAGCGCTGGCGCGCGTCGCGCCACAGCCAGGCCGAGGCCAGCAGCACGCCCAGCAGCAGGCCGTACAGCAGCAGGCGCGCCCGGTGCGGATGGCGCTTGCGCCAGGGCAGGCGCGGCGCCGCTGCCGTGGCATCGGGGCCGGGCACGGCGGGCACGGCGGCCTCCACGACGGGGTCCATCGCGGCGCCGGCCGCCTAGCGCGCGGCCAGCTGCTTCTGCAGCTCGAAGATCGGCAGGAACACCGACAGCACGATGGTGCCCACCATCAGGCCCATGACCGAGATCATGATGGGCTCGATCAGGCTCGTGAGCTGCTTGACCGTGGCGCGCACCTGCTCGTCGTAGAACTCGCTGATCTTCTCGAGCAGCTGCTCGAGCGAGCCGGTCTTCTCGCCGATGCCGATCATGCGCGTCACCATCGGCGGGAACACGGTGCTGTCGGCCAGCGGCTTGGCCAGGCTCTCGCCCTGCCGCACGCTCTCGCGCGCGTTGATCACCGCGTCGCGGATCACGCGGTTGCCCGCCGTGTCGGCCACGATGTCCAGCGCGCCCAGGATCGGCACGCCCGACTTGAGCATGGTCGAGAAGGTCTTGCTGAAGCGCGACAGGCCCACCTTGCGGAACAGCGGCCCGAACACCGGCACCTTGAGCATCAGCCAGTCCCACTGCCAGCCGCCACGGTCGGTGCGCTTGTAGACGTGCAGGCCGAAGCCCGCCAGCACCATGGCGACGAGGATCAGCACCCAGTTCTCGCGCGTGAAGTCCGAGGCGCCCAGCACGCCCTTGGTCAGGCCGGGGAGCTCCACGTCCAGGCTGGCGAACACTTCCTTGAACTTGGGCACGATGGCCAGCATCAGGAAGGCCGTGATGCCGGTGATCATCACCAGCGACACCACGGGGTAGGTCATCGCGCTCTTGATGTCGCGCTTGAGGCGCTGGGCGGCCTCCATGTAGTCGGCCAGGCGCACAAGGATGTCGTCGATCTGGCCCGAGGCCTCGCCGGCCTTGATCATGCTCACGTACACGTCCGTGAACACCTTCGGGTAGCGCCCGATGGCCGTGCTCAGGTCCTGGCCGCTGCGCACCTCGTCGATGACGCGGTTGAGCAGCAGGCTGAACTCCTTGCTCTCGGCCTGCTCCTGCAAGATCTCCAGCGACTCCAGCATCGGGATGCCGGCCCCGATCATGGTCGCCAGCTGGCGCGTGAAGATCACCACCTCTTCGTGCTTGCGCACGCCGGGCTTGGCGGCGAACAGCCCGCCTCCGCCGGCCGCCTTGGGCGCCGCCGGCTTCTTCTCCTCGCGCCGGCCCCTGTCGTCGGCCGCGGCCGGCTCCGGGTCGGCCCCGCCCCGGTCATCGACCTTGAGCGGCATCAGGTTGCGCCGGCGCAGCTCCTCGAGCGCCTCCGGCTGGCTGTTGGCCTCCACGCTGCCGCGCACGGTGCGCCCGTCGGAGGAGATCGCGCTGTAGCGGAAGGTGGCCATGGCAGGGGGTCCTCAGCAGGCTCCGGGGCGCTGGGCGCCGCACGGGGCCAGGGGCGATGTCGTAGGCGGTGTCGGGGGCGAGCTGGGTCGGAGGGTGCGGGTGCTTCGGAGGGTGCGGGTGGGTCGGTGGCCAGGTGCAGGTGCTGTGCAGGTCAGGAGCCGGCGAGGTGCAGCATGCCGGAAGCGGTCGTGCGGGGCTGGGGGAGGGTGCCGCGCCGG
>JBJTIJ010000179.1:0-16858 GCA_046094945.1 Planctomycetia bacterium
GTCAACAAGGCCATCGAGGAGGGCGTGGCCTGGCTCAAGGCCAAGCCGCGCATCTACACCTTCCGCGACGAGCCGGCGGCGCACTGGGGCCTGGTGAAGGGCGAGCGCATCTACGGCGGCGGCGACGGCCCGCAGTACCGCCACCCGGCCGGGCCCACCGCACTGGCGCTCTACACGCTGCTCAAGTGCGGCGTCGACCCCAAGGACCCGGGAATCACCGAGGGCTTCCACTGGCTGCAGGTCGTGCACCCCATCACGGAGGAGACCGACGGGCAGGACGCGCCGCAGTTCTCGTGGCACCACACGCAGGCCGCGGGTGCCTACGAGATGAGCGTGATGATCCTGGCGCTCACGGCCAAGTACGACGCCTACAAGCGCACCAAGAACAGCGCCGAGGCGGCCAAGTCGGGCAAGCTCAAGATCACGAACAAGGACGACCTCGAGTGGCTGCAGGCCATGGTGCAGGGCCTCGTGGAGCGGCGCGGCACGCCGCCCGGCGAGGGCGGCGACCCGGACAAGGGCTGGCGCTACAACGTGCCCGTCCTGACGCTCTCCTCGGGCAACAGCAACTGGACGCGCAACTCGGGCCGCGGCCACCTGGGCAACCAGGACATGTCCAGCACGCAGCTGGCTGCGCTGGCGCTCTACAACGCGCACCGCTTCGGCGTGAAGGTCGAGCCCGAGATCTGGTGGGACATCCTGCAGTTCGCGCTGGCGCAGCAGGAGGACGACGGCCCCGAGCACATGCGCCACGATCCGGCCTACGTCGCGGGCGGCTACGCCCCGCCCAAGGACAAGGCGCGCGGCTTCTGCTACATGAAGGGCAGCCCGGACGGCAGCGAGGGCAAGGCCACGGGCTCGATGACGGCCTGCGGGCTGGGCACCGTGCTGATCTGCAAGGAAGTCATCTGCGAGTCCGACAAGGGCCGCAAGAAGTTCCTCGAGAAGAAGCTGGACGCCGCCTGCGACCGGGCCGTGTGGGACGCGCTGGCGTGGCTCGACAAGAACTGGTCGCCCTTCGAGAACCGCAACAGCACCTACGGCTACCCGATCTACTACCTCTACTCGCTCGAGCGGGCGATGGACATCCTCGGCAAGAACCTGGTGGGCAAGCACCTCTGGTACCAGGAGGGCGCACGCCAGCTGCTGGACAAGGACAAGCCCGTCGAGGTGGACGAGCGCATCAAGAAGGGCACGCGCAAGGTGCCGGGCACCCACTGGATGACCAACTCGACGCACGAGCCCAAGGACGTGCTCGACACCTGCTTCGCCCTGCTGTTCCTCAAGCGTGCCACCAAGGGCCTCATCCCGCGCGCCGTCACGGGCGGCGACGAGGGTCCCAAGGACAACCGCTGACCCGCTTGCCGGGGGCTGCACCCCCGGCCTGCTGCCGCCGGTCCCCGGCAGGCGGTACATTCACGGCACGCCCCCGCGTGGGGGCCCAGGAGCCCCGCATGCGTCGCCTCGCCACCCTCGCCCTCGTCGCCCTCGCCTGCCTCGCGCTGGTGCTGCCCTCGGCCTCGGCCGGCAACACCAAGGGGCCCAAGGCCCCCGAGATCGCCGTCACCGACGGCATCAACGGCATGACGGCCAAGAGCACGCTGGCCGAGCACCTCGGCAGCCCGGTGCTGCTGGTGATGTGGATCCCCGTCTGCCCGCACTGCAAGAAGTTCGTGCCCGACCTGCAGGCGCTCTACACGAAGTACGCGCCCAAGGGCCTCAAGGTCGTCACGGTGACCTGGGGCAAGAAGGAGTACACGGCCGAGTTCATGAAGGAGAAGGGCTTCACCTACCCGGTGGGCTTCGACTGGACCGGCACCACGACCAAGCGCTTCGCACTGGCCAAGATGCCCGGCATCCGCCTCATCGGCGCCGATGGCCACCTGCGCGAGGTGGGGGGCAGCAGCGAGCTGCCGCCCACGCTGGCCACGCTCGAGGAAGCCATCCAGGCCGAGCTGCCCGCGGCCACCAAGTAGGCCCGCGGGCTCGGCCCGCTGGCATGGTTTGCGCCGGCATCTAGCACGACAGACTTGTCGCGAGGTGCGCGGCGCCGCCCTTGGTAGGTTCGCGCCGTGAGCGCAGCCGCGACGCCCGAGCCCACGCCCGATCGAACGCTGGCTGCGCCGCCGCCGGCGGGCGAGGGCTGGGGCAAGGCCACGGGCCTGGCCCTGCTGGCGGCCCTCGTGGCCTTCGTGGCCGGGCGCATGCTGGGCGCCTCGGGCGAGCGCGCCCAGCGCGAAGCCGAGGCCAGCGACCTGCGTCGGCAGGCCGACCTCGCCGAGCAGCTGGCCCGCAAGCAGGACCAGCTGGTGGGCCAGCTCCAGCAGCTGCTCACGGTGACGGAGCAGGCCGCCGAGGCGCGCGTCAAGGTGGCCGAGGGCCTGCGCGAGAGCGTGGAACTGGCCAGCACGCTGCTGCTCATGGAGTCGCGCGAGGGCCTGGCGCCGCTGGGCCGGCTCGAGATCGTGGAGCGCGCCGCGCGCGTCGCGCTGGAGCCCTACGAGGCGCGCGACCTCGACAGCCTTGCCCCGGCCAGCCTCGAGGTGAAGTGGGCGGCCACGGCGCTGCTGGGCGACGTGCAGGTGGAGCAGGGCAGGCTGGCCGAGGCGGCCGACACGCTGCGCCAGGCGTTGTCGCTGGCGCGGCTGCGCCAGCAGGCGCGGCCGCAGGTGGCGCGCCAGCTGGCCGTGGCGCGCGCCCACGAGACGCTGGCCGATGCTCTCGAGCGCGGGGCCGACCTCTCCGGCGCACTGGCCGAGCGCGAGGAGGGGCTGCGCGTGGTGCGCGAGCTGGCGCAGGCGCAGCCCGCCGAGCTGGCCTGGCAGGGCGAGGCGGTCGAGGTGCAGGCACGCATCGCGGGCACGCTGCGTCGCCTGGCGCGCGACGAGCGCGCGCTGGCCACGGCACGCGAGGCCGGCGAGGCGCGCTGGCTGCCGGTGCTGGCGCGCGCGCTGGGGGCGCTGGCGCCCTGCCTGGCCCGCGCCGGGCAGGGTGGCGAGGCGCTCTCGGCCTGGGACGAGGCCATCACGCTGCTCGATCCCGGGGCCGGCGCCCCGCCGCCCGGCACCGAGGCGCTGGCCTTGCGCGCCGACTTCCTGCTGGCCCGCGGCGAGCACGACCTGGCGGGCGACCGTGCGCCGGCGGCCGTGGCCACGCTGCGCATGGCGCTGGACGTGGCCGTGGACGTGGTGGCACGCGAGCCGCTGGCGCGCGCCGGCCAGGAGCGGCTGGCGCACGTGTGCACGCGGCTGGCCGAGGCGCTGGAGGCGGGTGGCGAGCCCGAGGACGCCCTGCGCGGGCGCCTGGAGGCCGTGCTGGCCTGGCGGCGCGTGAGCGAGCTGGACCCGGCGCGCGACGAGCCCCGGCACGCGTGGCTGGATGCGCTGCTGGCGCTGGGCGACCTGCAGGCACGGCAGTCTGACCTGCAGGGCGCGCTGGCCTCCTACGAGCAGGCGCGCACCCTCGTGCAGGGGCTGGAGCCGGAGGCCGAGGCGGCGCCTGCGCCCGGCCGCGCCCTGCGCATGGTGACGGGCAGCGACCTGGCCACGTGCCACGATCGCGTGGCCGCCACGCTGCTGGCGCTGGGCCGCCGGGCCGACGCGCTGGAGGCGTGGCGCGCGTCGCTGGCCGTGATCGAGCCGCTGGCCAAGAAGACGCCCGAGAACGCCTTCTGGCAGGCCGACCTGGCCTGCATCTGGATGCACCTGGGCGAGGCGCAGGCCGCCGTGGAGGCCGAGCGCGAGGAGGGGGCCCGCTCGCTGCGGCGTGCGCTGCGCCTGCTGGCGCCCCTGGAGGAGGGTGCCCGCCTGCCGGCGTATGCCAGCGCCTGGCCCGGCCTGCTGCGCGCGCGGCTCGAGGGCCTGCCGCGCTGAGGGCCCGTGTGCGGCGGCAGGCCGCCGCGGGCGTCCCGGGCAGGGGTACCATTCGCGCTCTTCCCGGAGGCACGTCGTGAAGCTGCACGAGCACCAGGCCAAGGAACTGTTCCGCCGGGTGGGCCTTGCCACGCCGCGCGGCGAGCTGGCCAGCACGCCCAAGGAGGCGGGCGCCGCCTTTACGCGGCTGGGCGGCAAGCTGGCCGTGGTCAAGGCGCAGGTGCATGCCGGCGGGCGCGGCAAGGGCGGCGGCGTCAAGCTGGTGCGCTCGGCGGCCGAGGCCGAGTCGGTGGCGGCCGCCATCCTCGCCAAGCCGCTGGTGACGCCGCAGACCGGCCCCGAGGGCGTGAAGGTGCGCAAGCTGCTGGTGGAGGAGGGCCTGGACCTCAAGCGCCAGCTCTACGCCGCCGTGCTGCTCGACCGGGCCAGCGAGACGCCCATCCTGATGGCCAGCGCCGAGGGCGGCATGGACATCGAGGAGGTGGCGGCCACCAAGCCCAAGGCCATCCTGCGCGAGGTCGTCGACCCCACCACGGGCCTCTCGGCCTTCCGCGCACGCCGCATGGGCTTCGCGCTGGGCGTCGAGAAGGACCTGGTGCCCGCGCTGGCGGGCGTGCTGCGCGGCCTGGCCAAGGTCTTCATCGACAGCGACGCCAGCCTCGTCGAGGTCAACCCGCTGGTCACCACCGGCGACGGCCGCGTGGTGTGCCTGGACGGCAAGGTGACGCTGGACGACAACGCGCTGTTCCGCCACAAGGACCTCGCCGCCTGGCGCGACGTGGGCGAGGAAGATCCCACCGAGGTCAAGGCTGCCGAGGCGAGCCTCTCCTACGTCAAGCTGCACGGCAACATCGGCTGCCTGGTCAACGGCGCGGGCCTGGCCATGGCCACCATGGACGTGGTCAAGCTCCACGGCGGCGAGCCGGCCAACTTCCTCGACGTGGGCGGCGGTGCCACCGAGCAGCAGGTGACGACGGCCTTTCGCCTGATCCTGGAGGACCCGGCCGTCAAGGGCATCCTCGTCAACATCTTCGGCGGCATCATGAAGTGCGACGTGGTCGCGCAGGGTGTCGTCAACGCCGCCCGGGCGGTGGGGCTCAAGCATCCGCTGGTCGTGCGCCTGGAGGGCACGAACGTGGACCTGGGCCGCAAGATCCTCAAGGAGAGCGGGCTGGCGATCACCCCGGCCAGCGACATGGCTGACGCCGCCCGCAAGATCGTGGAGGCCGTCCGGTGAGCATCCTCGCAACGCAGCACACGCGCCTGATCACGCAGGGCATCACCGGCACGGCCGGCCTGTTCCACAGCAAGGGCTGCCGCGACTACGGCACCAAGGTGGTGGGCGGCGTCACGCCCGGCCGTGGCGGCTCCAAGGTGGAGGGCTTCCCGGTCTTCGACACGGTGGCCGACGCGGTGCGCAAGACGGGCGCCAACGCCACGATGATCTTCGTGCCGGCCGCCTTCGCCGCCGACGCGGTGGAGGAGGCCGCCGAGGCGGGCATCCAGCTCATCGTGTGCATCACCGAGGGCATCCCGGCACTGGACGAGACGCGCATGAAGCGCGCCGTCACGGCCGCCGGCGCGCGCCTGATCGGGCCCAACTGCCCCGGCATCATCAGCCCCGGCGAGAAGTGCAAGATCGGCATCATGCCCGGCTACATCCACACCGCGGGCAAGGTGGGCGTCGTGAGCCGCTCGGGCACGCTGACCTACGAGGCGGTGTGGCAGCTGAGCGCGCTGGGCCTGGGCCAGAGCACCTGCGTGGGCATCGGCGGCGACCCGGTCATCGGCACCACGCACACCGACACGCTGCGCCTCTTCGAGGAAGACCCCGGTACCGACGCGATCCTGATGATCGGCGAGATCGGCGGCAGCGCCGAGGAAGAGGCCGCGGCGTTCGTCAAGCAGCACGTGAGCAAGCCGGTGGCCGGCTTCATCGCCGGCGCCACGGCCCCGCCCGGCAAGCGCATGGGCCACGCCGGCGCGATCATCGCGGGCGGCAAGGGCACGGCGGGCGAGAAGCAGGCGGCCATGCGCGCTGCCGGCATTGCCGTGGCCCTGAGCCCGGCCGACCTCGGCAGCACGCTGGCCAAGGCCGTGCGCCTGGCCAAGGAGCGCAAGGGCGCCAAGCGCCGGCCGGCCACGGCCCAGCCGCTGGCCCGGCCGGCGAGCAAGCCGGCGGGCAAGGCGGCGCCCAAGGCCACCAGCAAGGGCAAGGCCAAGGCCGCGCCGGCCAAGGCCGGCAAGCCCTCCCGGCGCTAGGGACGCAGCCCGTGGGCGAGCGCCTCGAGATGCTGCGCGAGATGGTCGCCGACGACCCGGACGACCTGCTGGCGCGGCTGCTGCTGGGGCGCGAGCTGCTGGCCGAGGACGACGCGGCGGGGGCGGCCGAGCACCTCGGTCGCTACGTGCAGCGCTTCGACGGCGACAAGGGCGCGGCGCTGGGCGCCTACGCCGAGGCGCTGTGCCGGCTGGGACGCGAGGGCGAGGCCCGGGCGGCGCTGGCGCAGGCCATCGACAACGCGCGCGCCCACCGCCACCAGGGCCTGGTGGCCCAGCTCGAGGCCCAGCTGGGCGACCTCGGCTAGGCGCAGGCTAGGCGGGGCCGGAGCCGGCAGGCGCGCGGCCGGCGCCCAGCACCTCGCCCAGCAGCGCCAGCATGCGCGCCTGCGTGGCGGCATCCTTCACGGCCAGCCGCACCGCACGCCGGCCCAGGGCCGTGCCCAGCGTGCTCAGGTCGCGGATCCACAGCCCGCGCGCGGCCAGCGCGGCGCAGGCGGCTGGCGCCTCGGGGGCGCCCTCGGGCAGCTCGGCCAGCAGGAAGTTGGTGACGCTGGGCGTGACGCGCCAGCCCAGCCCCGTGAGCCCGCAGGCCAGCTCGCCGCGCAGGCGGTGCGTGTCGGCCCAGCGGGCGGCATACCAGCTGCGGTCCTCCAGCGCGCGCACGGCGGCCACCTGCGCCAGCAGGCCCACCGACCACGGCGGCAGGAAGGGCCGCAGCGGCGCCAGCACCTCGGGGGCGGCCACCATGTAGGCCGCGCGCACGCCGGAGAGCGCGTAGGCCTTGGACATCGACTTGCTCACGGCCACGCGCGGGTGCTGCGCGGCCAGCGGCTCCAGCGAGGCGCCCGGCCCGGCGAAGTCCACGTAGGTCTCGTCCACCCACACGCGCGTGCGTGCCGGCAGGCTCGCGAACAGCGCGCGCAGCGCACCGGCCTCCACGTGCAGGCCGGTGGGCGAGGAGGGGTTGACCAGCACCAGCAGGTCCGGCTGCTGCTCGGCCAGCGCCCGGCCCAGCCGTGCCGGGTCCAGCCGCCAGCCCTCCTCGCGCCGCAGCGCGAGGTGCTGCACCTGCGCGCCCAGCACGCGTCCCAGCAGGTGCTCGTACTCGCCGTAGGACGGATCCACCAGCAGCACCCGCGCGCCCGGCGACACCCAGCGCGGCAGCGCGAGGTAGATCAGCTCGGAGGAGCCGCCGGCCGTGAGCACGGACTGCGGCGGCACGCCGCGCTCGCGCGCGATGACGCGCACGAGGCCCTCGGCATGGGTGGGCGGCGAGGTGCGCAGCAGCCACGGAAGGTGCTCGCGCAGGGCCTCGACCACCGCGGGCGCCGGGTCGAACCAGGCGTCGAGCACGTCGGCGTTGATCACGTCGCGCCGGCGCTCGAGCCGGTCGAACTCGCTGCCCACGGCGTCGAAGGAGGCCCCGCCGTGCGTGCAGGTGCCGGGCGAGGGGTCGGCGTGGGGGGGAGCCATGCGCGGATCCTAGCGGGCGCCCGGCGTGTAGCATCCCGTCCATGAGCCTCGAACGCATCGCGACGATGCCGGGCCCCCGGCGCCTGGCGGTGGCCGCCTTCGCCTGCGCCATCCTGGCCTTCAGCCTGCTGGCGCAGCTCAACGTGGCCACGCACGTGGGCGAGGGCAGCATCCCGCGCCCCGAGCAGGTGCTGTGGCGCTACCACGGCAAGCCCGGCAGCACGCCGCTGCACCGCGTGCTGGACATGGCCTTGCCCGAGGACGACCCGCACGCCATGTGGCCCTACCTCGCCGTGGGCCGAGGAGCGCGCGGCCCGCAGCAGCGAGATCCTCACGTGGGTGGACGCCGGCGCGCCGCGCACGGGCTGGGACGCCGTGGCGCCGGTGTTCACCGGCGCCGAGACCTGCGGCCAGTGCCACGCCGCCGGCGGCACTAAGGCCGACCTGCCCTTCGACACCTACGAGCACGTGCTGCCGCTCACCAGGCCTGACGCCGGCATGGCGTGGCCCGACCTCACGATCACGGCCCACAACCACGCCTTCGGCTTCAGCGTGGCGGCCCTGCTGCTGGGCGTGCTGGTCACCTGCACGGGCCTGCGCCCGCGCCTGCAGGGGCTGGTGGTGCTGTCGCTGTTCGTGGGCCCCGCGCTGGACATCGGCGGCTGGTTCCTCACGCGCGCCCTGGGCGCTCCCTGGCACCTAGTGGTGCTGGCCGGCGGCGGCCTGTTCGGGCTGGCCAGCGCCGTGGCCTGCCTTGCCGTGCTGTGGGATGCCACGCTGGGCCGGCGCCGGCTGGCTGGCGGCGGGTCCTAGGCGCACGCGTGCGCGGCCGGCGGGCCCTCGCTTGCGGCGCGCTGGGCCTGCTCGCGGTCGTGGCCCTGCTGGGCGCGCCGCGCCCCTGGACGCGCGGCGGCGAGGCGGCGCCGCCGCGCAAGGACCTGCCGCCGCCGCCCGCGCCCGATGCGGCCTTCTACGCGGCGCGCGTGGCGCCGTGGATCGAGGAGCACTGCGACCGCTGCCACCGGGTCGAGGGCGGCGGCTCCTTCCTGCTGGCGCCGCGCCGCGCGGGCGAGGACGACGCCGCACGGCGGCGCGCCGACTTCGAGCGCGTGCTGCCCTTCGTCACGCGCGAGGCACCCTGGGAGAGCCGCCTGCTGCGCAAGGTGCTGGCGCTGGACTGCGGCGGCGACCCGCACGTGGGCGGCGAGTTCCTCCGCGACGACGGCGAGGCGGCCGAGACCGAGTGGGACTTGCTGCTGGACTTCTGCTCGGGGGCCACGCTGGCCAACCTGCCCCCCGAGGTGTTCCTGGGCGCGGAGCGCCGTGCCAAGCCCGGCGACACGGTGGTCGTGGATGGGCAGGACTCCTTCGACCGCGACCGCGGCGACGCGCTCAACTACCACTGGGACCTGGCCTCGGTGCCGCCCGGCTCGCGCGTGGCGCTCGATGACGTGCGCGGCTCGCGCGTCAGCTTCGTGCCCGACCAGGGGGGCACCTACGTGGTGCGGCTGCGCGTGAGCGACGGCAAGGTGTGGAGCGCCGCCCGCACGCTGGCCGTCGAGGTGCACCAGCACGTGAGCGAGGCCACGCGCCCGCCGGGCTCGATGTCGGGCCTCGAGACGGCCGACCCGGCTGCGCTGCGCCGCGTGCGGCGCCTCTACTTCGACGTGCTGGGGCGCTCGCCCACGCCTTCCGAGGCGCTGGCCGACGCCTTTGCCGAGCCCGGCGAGCTGGCCGCCTCGCTGGTGCTGCGCGCCGAGGCGGGCCGCGCGTGGTGGGAGGAGGCCACGCTGCGCCTGGGCCTCGTGGACGACCTGCGTCCCAGCGGGGCCGAGGCGCTGGACCTGCCGCTCACGCTGGTCTCGGAACGCCTGCCGCCGCCGCGGGCCGAGGCCGTGCTGGTGCGCGACCCGGCCTTCGCGCGGGCCTATCCGGCGGGCCGTGCACTGGCCACCGCGCTGGCCACGCTGCTGCTGGAGCGCGAGCCGTCCGCGGAGGAGCTGAAGGCCGCCGAGCGGCTGGCTGCCGGCCAGCCCGCCGAGCTGCCCGGGCTGGGACCGCTCTCCGACGCGGCCGCGTGGGTGGAGAAGGTGCTGGCCTCCGAGCCCTTCGAGCGCGCCGCCGTGCGCCGCCGCCTGCTGCGCTTCCTGCCGGCGGGCGATGCCGAGCGGCAGGTGGGCCCGGGCGTGCTGGCGGCGCGCGAGGGCGGCAAGGCCTGGGCCGCCTTCCTGGAGAAGCTGCTGCGCTCGCCGCAGGTGCTGGACCGCCAGCGCCTCGAGCGCAAGGACGACCTGGGCCTGCTGCGCGGCCTGTTCGTGGACCTGCTGGAGCGCAAGCCCACCGACCGCGAGCTGCTCGCGCTGGTGCGCGCGCTGCGCGTGGTGCCCGGCGCAGCCACGCCCTTCCCCGCGCTGGTGAAGGTGCTGGTGGACTCGGGGCAGGTGCCCTTCCCGCTGCTGGTGGACATCACCGACGCCCCGGGCTGGATCCGCGACCGCTACCTGCGCTACCTGGGCCGGCTGCCGGCCGCCGCCGAGCTGGCCGCGTGCGGCGAGGTGCTGCTCGACCCGCAGGGCGGCCCCGAGCTGGTCACCTACGCCCTGCTCACCGGACCGGAGTACCTGTGCCGCTGAGCCCGCGCCCTTGCCTGCCGGCCCAGATGCCCCAGCCGCCGCGCGCGCCGCGCGCCCGTGGGTGGGGCGCACGAGGTGCGCTGTGCCGGCTGGGCGCATGCCTGCTGCTGGGGCTGGCCGTGGGCGGCACGGGCCTGCGCGCGGCGCCGCCGGCGCGCGAGCCGGCCGTGCGGCGCGTGGTGCTGCTGGTGCTGGGCGGCGGCGTGCGCGCCAGCGACCTGCTGGCGCGCGACCTGATGCCCGGCGTGGCCGCGCATGCCGCTGCGGGCCTGCGGGCCGAGGCCCTGCCCACGCAGCGCGAGACGGCCTGGCTGGGCCTGCGCGACCTGCTCACCGGGCGCGAGGACGAGCCGGCCGCGGCGGGGCGGCCGGGCACGCTGCATCCCACGCTCTTCGAGGCCCTGCGCGCGCAGCCCGGCGTGCGTGCCGAGGACGCCTGGCTGGTCGATGCCAGCGCAGGCGAGGAGCCCGGCCTGGCGTGCTCGTCGCACCCCTCCTTCGGCCGCCCGCTCGCTGCGCGCACGGCCGCGGGCGAGGGCTCGTTCGGCACCCCGCTGGCACCCTTCCTCGAGCAGGTGGGGCGGCCCCTGCCGGTGGAGGAGCCGGTGTGGCCGCTGCTGCGCCGCCTGCGCGAGGTGAACCGGCAGGCGGCCGGGCCCTTCCTGCCGCCGGAACTCGCCGCGGGGCTGGCCGAGGGCGAGCGCGTGGAGCGTGCCGTGCTCGCGGAGATCGACCGCAAGGCCGCCTTCATCAAGGCGGCCAGCGTGGGCGACGAGCAGGCGACGCGCGCCGCGCTCACGGTGCTGGGCGTGCACCGGCCACGGCTGCTCGTGCTGCGGCTGGTGGGCGCCGAGGCCGGCCAGCAGGGCGTGCCGGCCTACGAGGAAGCGCTGCGGCAGGCCGACCAGGCCTACCAGCGCCTGCGCGCCGCCGTGGCGGCCGACCCCGTGCTGGCCGCCAGCACCGTGCTGGGCGTGGCCACCGAGACCGGCCGCAACGCGCGCGCGGCGGCCTCGGGCGCGCTGGGCATGGACGAGGAGGGGCCTGCACGGCGCCAGGCGGCCTGCTTCCTCGTGGGGCCGGGCCTCAAGGCCGGCTGCCGGCCCAAGGCAGGTGCGCGTCCGGCCGACGTCGCGCCCACGCTGGCGCGCCTGCTGGGCTGCGAGCTGCCCGGGGCGCAGGGCCGCGCCTGGGAGGAATGCCTGCCGCGCTGAGGTGCGGCAGGGCAGTACCGTGCGGACCGGCCCGCGCAGGCCATGCGGTGCGGACGGCTGCGGCGGCTGGGCCCCGAGGGGGGGTAGGATGCGCGCGCCGTGCGGCAGGCCGCCGGGGGCAGCCCCGGGCCGTGCGGGGCGTCCAAGGACGCGCAGGCCCAGGAGACCGTGATGCGCATCCACTTGCCCGAGCAGATCACCGGGGCGCGCGACTCGCTGTTCGTGCTCGACCTCGAGGTGGCGCCGGCGGCGCAGGAGCGGCAGGTGCAGGTCTCCACCGAGGGCGGGCTGCAGGCGCTGGACCTGCGCGGCACGGGCCCGGGCGGCACCTACACGATCCCGGCGGGCCAGGACCAGCTGCACGTGCCGCTGCGCGTGACGGCCGATGGCGCCGGCGAGGCGGCGGTGGTGCTGTCCTTCGTCTCGGGCCCCGAGGCCGGCACGCGCGAGCGGCGCGGCGTGCGCCTGCTGGCGCCGGGCCCGGCCCTGCCGGCCTCGCGCTCGCGCAGCATGCTGCCGGTGGCCGTGCTGGCCGCCGTCGTGCTGGTGGCCGTCCTCGTGGCGCAGCGCATGCTGGGCGGTGCCACGGTGCCCTCCGTGGTGGGCAAGCGCTCGGGCGAGGCCGTGCGCCTGCTGCAGGGCGCGCGCCTGGGCCCCAAGGTGGCGCGCGAGGACGTGGCCGAGGCCTCGCGCGACGGCGTGGTGCTGCGCCAGGCGCCCGTGGCCGGCAGCCGCGTGAAGTCCGACAGCGAGGTGCAGCTGGTCGTGGGCCGCTACGTCGCGCCCAAGGCCGAGGTGCCCGAGCTGGTGGGGGCCACGGCCGAGCAGGCCGAGTCGGCGCTGCGCACGCTGGGCTTCCAGCCCGTGCTGAGCTACCGGCCCGTGCCCGAGGGCGGCCGCGTGGGCAAGGTGCTGGCCCAGTCGCCGGCCGCCGGCACCACGCTGGAAGCCGACAGCGTGGTGGAGGTGTTCGTGGGCCGTGCGGAGCCCGCGCCGGCGGCGCCTGTCGCGCAGCCCGCGGCCCCCGTGCAGCCTGTGGCGCCCGCGCAGCCGGTGGCGCCCGAGCCGGGCCCGCAGGTGCCGGCCCAGCCGGTGCCCGCACAGCCCGCGCCGCTGCCGCCGACGCCGGCCCTGCCGGTCTCGCCGCCCGCGGCGGCCGAGCGCGGCGTGAAGGTGCCTGACGTGACGGGCCTCTCGCGCAGCGATGCCGAGTGGAAGCTGGCCGACGCGGGCCTGATGGCCGAGTTCCGCGACGAGGTCGCAGCCGCCGACATGGTGGGCAAGGTGCTAGGCCAGCAGCCCGCTGCCGGCGCACGCGTCGAGAGCCTGAGCCAGGTCGTGCTGCGCGTGGGCCGTGCGGGCAGCGAGGCGCCCGCCCCCGTGGCGCCGCAGCCGCAGCCGACGGCCCCGGTGGTGCCGGCGCCGGTCGAGCCGCAGCCCGTGCCGGCGCAGCCCGTGCAGCCTGTGCAACCCGTGCAGCCCGCTCCGGTCCAGCCCACTGTTCCTGGCCAACCCGTGCCCAGCCAGCCGGAGCCCACGCCTGCGGCGCCGCAGCCCGTGGTGCCGCAGCCGGTGGTGCCGCAGCCGGTCGCGCCCACGCCGCCCGAGCCGGGTCCGCTGCTGCCCACGCCGCCGCAGCCGGTGTCGCCGCCGCCGGTGGTGCCGCCCACGCCCGTGACGCCGACCCCGCCCACGCCGGTGGAGCCGGTGCCTGTGCAGCCGGTTGCGCCGCAGCCGGTCGCGCCGCAGCCGGTTCCCACGCAGCCTGCGCCGACGCAGCCCACGCCGGTGGAGCCGGGCCCCGTCGTGCCGGCGCCGGTCGCGGGCCCCAAGGTGCCCGACATGGTCGGCCTGTGGCGCGATGCCGCCGAGTCGCAGCTGCGGGCTGCGGGGCTGCCCTTCGAGGTGGTGCTGCGCAGCACCTACGACCTAGAGGACGGCCGCGTGCTGGGCCACGTGCCCGGGCCCGGCGAGGCCCTCGCCGCGGGCCAGGCCGTGGTGCTGGAAGTGGCGCGCGCGCCCACGGCGCGCCCGGTGCGCCTGCCCGACCTGCGCGGGCTCTCGCTGGAGAAGGCCACGCAGGCCTTGCGCGACGCGGGCCTGCTGCTGCGCGAGAAGGCCGGCACGGGCACGCCCGCCGAGCAAGGCGCGGTGGTCGACCAGGCGCCTGCAGCGGGCACCGAGGTGGCGCCGCGCTCGTGGGTCGAGGTGGTGGTGGCGCGCACGGTGGGACCGTCGCCGCGCACCCAGCCCGCGCCCGGCTCGGCCACGATGCCGCAGGCGCCCGCCGTGGGCCCCGGCAGCCCCGAGCCCGTCGTGCCCACTCCGCGCGCCCCCGTGGCGCTGCCGGCGCAGGTGCGCCTGCCCGGCCGCGACGTGGCGCCCAGCCTGCCCGTGCCGGCGCTGGCCACGCAGCCCGTGCGGCAGGCCATAGAGGCCGTGCTGCGCGCGGGCCAGATGCCGATCGTGGACAACGACCGCAGCGCCGGCGCCGCGCTGGGCAGCGTGCTGCGCCAGTCGCCCGAGCCGGGCGCGCTGGCCCGCGCGGGCGACCTCGTGCGGCTGACCGTGGCCATGGGGCCCACCGGCAACGACCGCAACGTGACGCTGCCGGCCGCCTACGGCATCGAGCTCAAGCGCGCCCAGCAGATGTTCGTGGCGCAGGGCCTGAACGTCGAGGTGATCGTGCTGGCGGTGCCCGGCCACCCCTACACGGGCACCGAGCGTGTCGTGGCGCAGTTCCCCGCGGGCACCGTGGGCGCGGCCGCCGCGCGCACGGTCACGATCTGGGTGCTGCGCTAGGCCACCTGCACGAGGCGACCGGCACCACCTGCACGAGGCGACCGGCACGAGGCGACCGGCACCAGGCGACCTGCACTAGGCCACGCGCTGCATGCATCATGCGCTGCCCTTGCCGCAGACCAGCGGGGGCCACGGCAGCGTGCGGGCCGACGGCGTGCGACAGCACGCTGCGGGCGTCTGCCGCGTGCGCGGGGCACGCTCGCGCGACACCCGCGCGCGCAGCCTGCCGCGCGCCTAGCCCTTCTTGCGCAGGGCCAGCAGGCCCCAGGCGAAGGCGTAGGTGGACACCGTCGTGATCACGCCCAGGCCCATGAGGTTCCACGAGCGGGCATCGAGCAGGTTGCGGTACTGGAACCAGGCCCACACGCCGCCGAGCAGGGCGCCCAGCAGGATCATCGCGGTGAGGGCCGCCTTGGCCGTGCGGTCGGTCATGTCGCGCGCGCTCCAGGGAACCAACGCAGGCAGCCTACGCTAGGCGAGGCCCGCTGCGAAGTCGTCGTCGGCCAGCGCCGGCCTCGCCGGCGCCGCCGGCGGCCTCCCGGCCGGGGGCGGAGCCGGAACGGGCGGCTTGGCGGGCGGGCTGGCGGGCGCCATCGTGGGCGCACTGGCAGGCGCACGCTCAGCGGCCCTTCCGGGAGCAGCGACCGGCGCGCGGGAGGGGGCTGCCTGCGGGCGGGACGTGTCGGGCGCGCGGGCCGGCGGAACGGCCGGTGCTGCGCCCCAGCCTGCGCCCGCCGCCTGCTGCTGTGCCTGCGGTGCTTCCTCGGCGCCCGCATCGGCCCCGTCGTCGGGCGGCGGCTCCCACGAGTCGGCCTCGTCGGCCAGCGGCAGCGGCCGGCGCGACTCGCCGCCCTCGGGGCCCCCGCGCCCGCGCCGGCGCCCGCGGCCGCCCCGGCGCCGGCGGCGGCCGTCGGGGGGCAGCTGGTCGAGCGTCTCCTCGCGTGCAGCCGCTGGCGCCGACAGGCCCACCTGCGCGCCCACGTCGTCGGCGGCCTGCGTCCAGGCTTCGAGCAGGTCGTGAGGCGCGTCGCGCGCGTCGAGGTCCAGCCCCAGCAGGGTGAGCGCCTCGGGGAAGCCGGGCCGGAAGAAGGCGCGGCGCGGGCGAGCCGGCGGCATCTCGCGCATGGCCACCAGCATCCACAGCACGTCCAGCAGCCGCGCCGAGACCCAGCGCGGGATGCTCATGCGCAGCGCCACGGGCCGGAAGGTGCGCTCCACGTGCTGCGCGAAGAGCGGGAAGTGGGGGCCGCCGCGGCCGGCGGCGCACTCGGCCTCCCACGTCTCCAGCAGCCACGGCCCGAAGAGCACGGCCATCACCAGCGACTCGGGCGCCGCGTGGGCGGCCAGGCCCCAGCGGTCGGCCGCCCCCAGCATGTTCCACGTGGCATGGGCCGCCGGGAGCCCGGCCGGCTCGCCCTGCATGGCCTCCTCGTGCGTGCCGCCGGCCTGCTCGGGCCAGCCCATGGGCCGGTCGAGGTACTCGGCCAGCTCGGGGATCCAGGCGTGCAGCACGCGCAGCTCCCAGAGGTGGTGGAGCGTGCCGCGCGCGTGCCCGCGGCTGGCGATCTTCTGCAGCTCGACGTAGAGCCGCGCCTGCGAGGCCTCGGCCAGCCGGCCCGCGTTCTGGGCGATGGCCTCGCGCAGGCTGGGCTCGAGCTCGAAGCCCAGCCGGTGGGCGAAGTGCACGGCGCGGATCATGCGCACCGGGTCCTCGGCCAGCCGCTGGCCGGGCTCGCCGATGCTGCGCACGACGCGCTGGCGCAGGTCGTCGAGCCCGCCGACGAAGTCGATCACCTCGTCGCGCACGGGGTCGTAGAACAGCGCGTTGATGGGGAAGTCGCGCCGGCGCGCGTCCTCGGGCGCGGTGCCGAACAGGTTCTCGGCCCCGTGGCGCTCGAGCCACTCCTCCACCTCCATGCCGTCGCGTGCCGCCTCGTCCTCGATGCGCGCCGGGTCGCCGCGGAAGGTGCTGGTCTCGATGACGTGGTCGCCGGGGAAGCGCACGTGCACCAGCCGGAAGCGGCGCCCGATGACGCGCGCGCTGTGGAACAGGCGCTTGATGCGCGAGGGGCGCGCGTCCGTGGCCACGTCGAAGTCCTTGGGCTCGAGCCCGCACAGCAGGTCGCGCACGCAGCCGCCCACCAGGTAGGCCTCGTGGCCGTTCTGCTGCAGCCGCTTGACCACGAACACGGCGTCTTGGTCGAGCAGGGCGCGCGGCACCAGGCCGGTGGCGATCACCGGCTGCTCGGCGTCCTGCGCCTCCTCCGGCCCCCTGCCGTGCCCTGGGCCCTGCCCTGCACCCTGCCCTCCGCCCGGCCCCTCGCCCGGCGCGGGGGGCGGCGTGCCCGCAGGTGCCCCGGCGGGCTCGGGCGGCAGGTCCTGGGGGTGCGGCGCCGGCTCCGGCGGGACGCTGGGCATCCCCGCTTGGTTGGGGCGACCGGCGCGCCCGCCCAGATCGCGCGCGAGCCGGCGGCGCCGGTGGCGCACGCGCCGCCCACGGCAGGCTTCGGGGCGGGCCCTGCCGCCCGTAGGCTGGCAGCCCGCTCGCGGCGGCGCCGGCGCCCGGGGGCCTGGCCCCTCC
>JBJTIJ010000180.1:0-2049 GCA_046094945.1 Planctomycetia bacterium
ATGTGCGGCCCGAAGTTCTGCTCGATGCGCATCTCGCAGGAGGTGGCCGAGGCCACGGCCGGCGGGCTGGCCGCCGGGGCCGCCCGCCCCTAGCCCTGCGAGCCGCTGCGTGAGCGCAACCCCGCCCGCCGACCCGCTGCCGCCGCCCGCGCCCGCCGCGCCGCGTGCGCTGGTGGTGGAGCCGGCCGCCCACGTGCGCCAGGTGCTGGCCCTGCTGGCCGCCCGGCGCGGCTTCGAGGTGCTGGAGGCCGCCAGCGGGCAGGCGGCGCTGGCGCTGGCGCGGCGCGCCGAGCCCAGCGTGGTGCTGCTGGAGCCGGCGCTGCCCGACATGGAGGGCGTGGCCCTGCTGGAGGCGCTGCGCGCCGAGCACCCGGGGCTTCCGGTGGTGATCGTGGGCAGCGTGCCGCGCCGGGCCGAGGTGCAGCGCCTGCTGGACCTGGGCGCCACGGCGCTGCTGCGCAAGCCCTTCGACACGGCCGAGGTGGAGTTCCTGCTCGACCGACTCTGGCACGGCATCGCCGAGGAGGGCGAGGCGCGCGCTGCCCACGGGCTGGTGCAGGAGCGCAGCACGCGGCTGGACGTGCCCAGCCATCCCGCCATGCTGGCACGCGTGGTGGCCTGGCTGGGGCGTGACCTGCGCCAGGCCTACCCCGGGCGCACGCTGCCGCTGGACGAGGTGAAGCTGGCGCTCTACGAGGCGCTGGCCAACGCCATCGAGCACGGCAACCTGGGCATCAGCGGCAGCATGAAGGCCGAGGCCCTCGAGCGCCCCGGCGGCCTGGACGCGCTCATGCGCGAGCGGCTGGCCGACCCGCAGCTGGCCGCTCGCCGCATCCTGGTGCAGGTCACCTACCAGCCCGGGGCGGTGGAATGGTGCGTGCGCGACGAGGGCCAGGGCTTCGACCCCAGCGCGCTGCCGGCCCTCGCGCTGGGCAACGTGCAGGCCCTGCACGGCCGCGGGCTGGCGCTGGTGCGCCACTTCATGAGCGCGGTGCACTGGAACGCGTGCGGCAACGAGATCCGCATGCTGCGCCGCCTCGACGAGGCCGGCGTGCCGGCAGCGCCCGGCGCCTAGGGCACGCCCTTCGGCGGGGCCGCATCCGTCCCCGTCGTCGCAGGCGGCGGCGGCTCGACGCGGTAGGGCGTGGCCCCCAGCACCTTGAACAGCAGCCGGCGCACGACGCGCCGCCCCGGGGCGAAGGTGCCCAGCCACTCGCTCAGGTGGCCCAGCTCGGGCCCGTCGGCCTCGGCGCCGAGGAACTCCAGCGCCAGCCGCACGCCATCGCGCGAGCGCGGGTCGCTCACCGGGTCGAGCAGCAGCAGCGTGGCGCGCGGCTCGACGCGCAGGTTGCGGAAGGTGGTCCCGCCCACGTGCTCCTCCTCGCCCACGGCCAGCAGGCCCTCGGGCGTCAGGCGCGCCCCCAGCACGGGGGCCAGCTCGGGCTGGCGGTCGCGGCCCATGGTGGCCAGGAAGGCCGCCGTCGTGCGGCGGTCGAGGTAGTGCCGGGCACGGTCCAGCGGGGCATCCACGCGCGACAAGGTACCCGCGCGGCCGCTGCGGCGCCCAGCCCCGCACTGCCGCGCACCTCCGCGGCGGCCGTGACACCCGTGACGCCCGTGCCGCGCCGTCGCCGGTCGCGCCTGCGGCGGCACGTCGCCGGCAGCGCGTCCGGCTGCAGCGACGTGACGCGGCGCGTCATCGGCCGCGGCTGCGCGCCGCCAGGGCCTCGTGGGCAGTGCCTCCCGGGCAGTGCCTCCCGGGCAGTGCCTCGCAGGCAGTGCCTCCTAGCAGTGCCCCGCGGGCGGCCGAGCCGGCGGCCCGCGGCGGCCGGCCCTGCCGGGCGCCGCGGGAGAAGTGGTCGGGGCGACTGGATTCGAACCAGCGACCTCCTGGTCCCGAACCAGGCGCGCTACCAAGCTGCGCTACGCCCCGAGCGTGAGGCGGCAGTCTAGCGCCCGGGCGGGGCAGGGCCAGCCGGGCGCGTGGCGGGGCGTGTCCGGGCGGGGCATGTCCGGGCGGGGCCGCCCGCCGGCCGCAGCACGCAGCCC
>JBJTIJ010000181.1:0-7526 GCA_046094945.1 Planctomycetia bacterium
GCCCCTTGCGCGCACGGGTAGCATCGCCATGGCCGCACGCCTGCACGCCCCGGCCCGGGGTTCCCCCCTGCGAGGGCACCCCGTACAGTCCGGGCTCCTGCCGGCGGCAACCGCCCCGGCCCACCCCCGAGAGCGGCATGAGCCTGTCCAAGGCGTTCAAGACCACCATCGGCGCCAAGACGCTGATGGCCCTCACGGGCCTGGCCCTGCTGGGCTTCGTGCTCGTCCACATGCTGGGCAACCTGCAGATCTTCCTGGGCCGCGACGCGCTCAATGGCTACGCCGCCCAGCTGCAGTCGCTGGGCGGCCTGCTGTGGGTGGCGCGCGGCGGCCTGCTGGCCGTGCTCGTGGTGCACGTGGCCATGGCCATCCGCCTCACGCGCGCCAACCGCATGGCGCGCCCGGTGGCCTACGTGTCGGCCCAGCCGCAGGTGACCTGCTACGCCGCGCGCACCATGCTGATGTCGGGCCTGATCGTGCTGGCCTTCGCGGCCTACCACCTGCTGCACTTCACGCTGGGCGTGACGCACCCGCAGCACCATGCGCTCACCACGGTGCTGGGCGGCAAGACGGTGCATGACGTCTACAGCATGGTGGTGCTGGGCTTCCGCGAGGTGCCCGTGGCGCTGGGCTACCTCGTGGCGCAGGCGCTGCTGGCGCTGCACCTCTCGCACGGCGCCTCGAGCCTGTTCCAGTCGCTGGGCGTGACGCACCCCACGCTCAAGGCCCTGCAGTCGAGGGCCGGCCCCGCGCTGGCGCTGCTCATCTTCGCGGGCAACGCCTCGATCGTGCTGGCCTGCTGGCTGGGCTGGGTGAAGCTGCCGGAGGGGATCGCCTCATGAAGCTCGACGCCAAGGTGCCCTCGGGGCCGCTGGCCACGAAGTGGGACCGCCACCGCTTCGACTTGAAGCTGGTCAACCCGGCCAACAAGCGCAAGTTCCGCGTGATCGTCGTGGGCACGGGCCTGGCGGGCGGCTCGGCCGCCGCCACGCTGGCCGAGCTGGGCTACGAGGTGCACGCCTTCTGCTTCCACGACAGCGCGCGGCGCGCGCACTCGATCGCGGCGCAGGGCGGCATCAACGCCGCGA
This sequence comes from Planctomycetia bacterium, assembly GCA_046094945.1. GTDB lineage: Bacteria > Planctomycetota > PLA2 > PLA2 > JAEUHO01 > CAXQZU01. The sequence goes on from JBJTIJ010000181.1 coordinate 1,089, forward strand.
AGAACTACCAGAACGACGGCGACAGCATCTGGCGCCTGTTCTACGACACCATCAAGGGCGGCGACTTCCGCGCGCGCGAGGCCAACGTCTACCGCCTCGCGCAGGTGAGCACGGCCATCATCGACCAGTGCGTGTCGCAGGGCGTGCCCTTCGCGCGCGAGTACGGCGGCACGCTGGCCAACCGCTCGTTCGGCGGCGCGCAGGTCTCGCGCACCTTCTACGCGCGCGGCCAGACCGGCCAGCAGCTGCTGCTGGGCTGCTACGCCGGCCTCTCGCGCCAGGTGGCCGCCGGCAAGGTGCGCATGCACGCGCGCACCGAGATGCTCGACCTGGTGGTGGTGGGAGGCCGCGCGCGCGGCATCGTCACGCGCCACCTGGTGACGGGCAAGGTCGAGTCGTGGGCCGCCGACGCCGTGGTGCTGGCCACGGGTGGCTACAGCAACGTCTTCTACCTCTCGACCAACGCCAAGGCCTGCAACGTGACCGCCACGTGGCGCGCCTACAAGCGCGGGGCCGGCTTCGCCAACCCCTGCTTCACGCAGATCCACCCCACCGGCATCCCGGTGGCCAGCGAGCACGGCAGCAAGACCACGCTGATGAGCGAGTCGCTGCGCAACGACGGCCGCGTGTGGGTGCCCCACGCCACGGCCGACCGGCGCGCGCCCTCGCTGATCCCCGAGGACGATCGCGACTACGCCCACGCGCGCCGCTACCCCTCGTACGGCAACCGGGCCCCGCGCGACATCGCCTCGCGCGCCGCCAAGGTGGTGTGCGACGAGGGCCGCGGCGTGGGCCCCACGGGGCGCGGCGTCTACCTCGACTTCGCCGACGCCATCCGGCGCGTGGGCCGCGACCAGATCGCGCAGAAGTACGGCAACCTCTTCGACATGTACGCCAACATCACCGGCGAGGACCCGTACGCGGTGCCCATGCGCATCTACCCCGCCCCCCACTACACGATGGGCGGCCTGTGGGTGGACTACAACCTGATGAGCAACGTGCCGGGCCTGTTCGTGATCGGCGAGGCCAACTTCAGCGACCACGGCGCCAACCGCCTGGGCGCCAGCGCGCTCATGCAGGGCCTGGCCGACGGCTACTTCGTGCTGCCGGCCACCATCGGCGGCTTCTTCGCCAGCGACGGCACCTCCAGCGTGAAGGCCGACGCGCCCGAGTTCCGCGCGGTGGAGGCCGAGGTGGCCGCGCGCACCCAGCGCCTGCTCTCCATCGGCGGCACGCGCACGCCCGACTCCTTCCACCAGGAGCTGGGCCGCCTGATGTGGGAGCACGTCGGCATGGCCCGCAACAAGCAGGGCCTGGAGGGCGTGCTGGCCCGCCTCCCCGCGCTGCGCGAGGCCTTCTGGAAGGACCTGCGCCTCGTGGGCTCGGGCGACGACCTCAACCAGTCGCTGGAGAAGGCCGGCCGCGTGGCCGACTTCCTCGAGTTCGGCGAGCTGATGGCCCGCGACGCCCTCGTGCGCGAGGAGAGCTGCGGCGGCCACTTCCGCGAGGAGCACCAGACGCCTGACGGCGAGGCGCGGCGCGACGACGAGCGCTTCGCGCACGCCAGCGTGTGGGGCTACGAGGGCGAGGGCAAGGCGCCCACGCTGGAGAAGGAGCCCCTCGCCTTCGAGAACGTCCACCTCGCCACCCGGAGCTACAAGTAGCCATGGAGCTCACGCTGCGCATCTGGCGGCAGGCCGGGCCCGCCACCGAGGGCCGCCTCGAGACCTACACCGTGAAGGACGTGTCGCCCGACATGTCGTTCCTGGAGATGCTCGACCTGCTCAACGAGGGCCTGCTGCGCGAGGGCAAGGCACCCGTGGCCTTCGAGCACGACTGCCGCGAGGGCATCTGCGGCTCGTGCGGCATGATGGTCAACGGCGCGGCCCACGGGCCCAAGCGCGGCGCCACCACCTGCCAGCTGCACATGCGCTCCTTCCGCGACGGTGACACGATCACCGTCGAGCCCTGGCGCGCGGGCGCCTTCCCGGTGCTCAAGGACCTCGTCGTCGACCGCGCCTCGCTGGACCGCATCGTGCAGGCCGGCGGCTTCATCTCCACCAACGCCGGCAGCGCGCCCGACGCCAACGCCGTGCCCATCCCCAAGGTCGACGCCGACCGCGCCATGGACGCCGCCGCCTGCATCGGCTGCGGCGCCTGCGTGGCCGCCTGCCCCAACGCGGCCGCCATGCTCTTCACGGCCGCCAAGGTGGCCCACCTCGGCCGCCTGCCCCAGGGCAAGCCCGAGGCCGACAAGCGCGTCATCGCCATGGTCGAGACCATGGACGCCGAGGGCTTCGGCGGCTGCACCAACCACTACGAGTGCATGGAAGCCTGCCCCAAGCAGATCGACGTGCGCTTCATCGCCGAGATGAACCGCCTCTACGTGCGCGCCAAGAGCCGCGAGGAAGCCACCCAGGAACGCTCCGGCGACGGCTAGGCGCCTGCGCGCAGCCCCGCCGGCGGGGCCCCTCGCGCACGCGCCCCCGCTGTGGCCCGCCCGCGGCGCGCGGCGTATCCTCCGCCCCGGAGGGTGGTCGCTCGCGATGCCGCATGACCTGCGCCCGTTGCTGTGTGCCGAGGCGGCGCTGCGCGAGGGCGTGGCCCGGCCGTGGCATGTCGCCGAGGCGCTGGCGGCGCGCATCGAGCCGGGCGGCGACGCGCTGGAGGCCTTCCTCGCGGCGCTGGAGCGCGCGGCGCAGCTCGCGCCCGAGGCCACGGCGCGGCTGCGCGAGGCGGCGCGGCGTGCGGCCACGCCGGCGCTGGCGGGCATGGCGGCCTCGCCGCTGGCCACGCTGCTGCCCCGCGGCGCGGCCGCCAGCGAGCCCGGCACCGCGGTGGGCCCCGAGGCGCTGGCCGGCCTGCGCACGCTGGCGCAGGGACGCTACGCCGACTTCACGCCCGCCGCCGCCGGCGGCATGGGCGTCGTCTACTGGGCCATCGACACCGAGCTGAGCCGGCAGGTGGCCTTCAAGGCCTGCATGCCGGGGCTGGGCGGCGGCAGCCATCCCACGCCGGCCAGCCCGCTGGGGCTGGACGACCCGGCCGGGCTGGCGGGCGCCGCGGGCCTGGCGGAGGCGGAACGCGCGCAGCTGGCCGCGCGCTTCGTGCACGAGGCGCGCGTCACGGGCAGCCTCGAGCATCCCGGCATCGTGCCCGTCTACGAGGTGGGCAAGACGCCGGGCGGCATCCCCTACTACACGATGCGCTTCGTGCGCGGCGAGCGCACGCTGGCCACGGCGCTGGCCGAGGCCACCGCCGGCGGGCTGCAGGCGCGCCTGCGCCTGCTCGAGCCCTTCCTCAAGGCCTGCGACACGATGGACTATGCGCACGCGCGCGGCGTGCTGCACCGCGACCTCAAGCCCGAGAACATCGCGCTGGGCAGCTTCGGCGAGGTGGTGGTGCTCGACTGGGGCCTGGCCAAGGTGCGCGGCGCGCCCGGCGAGGCCACGGGCCTGCCCTCGCCGCCGCCCGCGCTGGGCGCCACGCTGCCCGGCGTGGGCACGCCCGGCTACATGGCGCCCGAGGCCGCCGGCGGCGATCCCGCACAGGTGGGCGAGGCCGCCGACGTCTTCAGCCTGGGCGCGATCTTCTTCGAGATCCTGGCCGGCCGGCCCGCCTTCCCGCCGCGCTCCAGCGCCAGCGCCAGCGCCAGCGCCACGACGGACGGGCCGCCGCTGGCCAGCGCCGTGGACCCCGGCGTGCCCCCCGAGCTGGCCCGCCTCTGCCAGCGCGCGCTGGCGCGCGATCCCGCCGCGCGCCCGGCCCGGCCCGGCGAGCTGGCCGACGGCGTGCGTGCCTGGCAGGCCAGCACGGCGGCGGCCCGCGAGCAGCAGGAGCGCCGGCGCGTGCGCACGCGCAGCGCCGCCGTGGCGCTGGCCGTCGTGGCCCTCGTGGCCGTCGTGGCGGCCGTGGCCATCGAGGCGCGCCGCCAGCAGGCCGAGCGCGCCGAGCAGGCCACGCGCGCGGCGCTGGACCGCGCACGCGTGCTGGCGCTGGAGGCGGCCTCGTTCTCCGAGCAGGTGCGCGACCCCACGCTCTCCATGCTGCTGGCCATGGAGGCGGTGGAGGCGGCGCATGGCGCGCCGGCCGCCAGCAGCGTGCAGCGGCTGCGCGAGAGCATGTCGGCCTGCCGCGAGGTGGCCGTGCTGCGGCCGCACCAGGGCGCCATCCACAGCGTGGCGTGGTCGCCCGACGGCACGCGCCTGCTGACGGCGTCGGCCGACGGCACGGCGCGCGTGCTGGACAGGAGCGGGAGCGAGCTGGCCGTGCTGCGGGGCCACCAGCGCGGCGTCAACGAGGCCACGTGGTCGCCGCAGGGCGACCGCATCGTCACCTGCGGCGCCGACTGGACGCTGCGCACGTGGTCGGCCGGGGGCGTGCCGCAGCTGGAGCTGCGCGTGCCCGACGGCTTCGCCACGCACGCCGAGATCGACCCCAGCGGGCGGCTGCTGCTGGCCTCGTGCGCCAACAACATCGCGCGGCTGTGGGATGCCCAGACCGGCGCCCCCGTGGGCCAGCTGGACGGCCACGGCGCCTGGGTGGGCGCCGCGCGCTTCTCGCCCGACGGCCCGCGCATCGTGACGGCCTCGGGCGACCGCACGGCCGCCGTCTGGGACCTCGCGGGCAAGCGCCTCATGACCTTCACCGGCCACGAGGAGGGCGTGCAGGACGCCGCCTGGCTGCCCTCCGGCGAGCAGGTGCTGACGGTGTCGGACGACCGCACGGCCCGCCTGTGGCAGGTGTCCAGCGGGCAGTGCCTGGCCGTGCTGCGCGGGCACGTGGAGTGGATCATCGGCTGCGAGGTGGCGCCGCGCGGCGACCTGCTGCTCACCTCGGGCGCCGACAACACCGCGCGCGTCTGGGATGCGCGCGGGCGGCTGCTGGACGTGCTGCGCGGCCACGAGGCATGGGTGATGGGTGCGGCCGCCTCGCCCGACAGCGCGCTCATCGCCACCGCCGGGCAGGACGGCACGCTGCGCCTGTGGACGCTGGCCGGCCACGAGCCGCGCCTGCTGCGCCGCCACGAGGGCTGGAGCGCCTGCGTGCGGGCCGCGCGCGACGGCCGCCGCCTGGCCAGCGGCGGCGACGACGGCCTGCTGCGCCTGTGGGACGCCGACGGCACGCCGCGCGGCGCGCTGCCGGGCCACCGCGGCCGGCTGCGCAGCATCGAGGCCTCCCCCGCCGAGGACCGCCTGCTCACCTGCGCGCAAGATGCCACCGCTCGCCTGTGGGCCTGGCGGCCCGACGGCAGCGCCGAGCCGCTGGCCGAGCTCGCGGGCCACGAGCGCGACGTGCTCAGCGCCACCTTCGCGCCCGACGGCGGGGCGCTGCTCACCTCCTCGGCCGACCGCAGCGTGCGCCTGTGGGGCGCCGACGGCCAGCCGGGCCCCGTGCTGCGCGGCCACGCCGATGTCGTGCGCGCGGCCGCCTTCTGGCCCGGCACCGACCTCGTGCTCACCGGCTGCGACAGCGGCGAGGCCCGCCTGTGGCGCCGCGACGGCAGCGAGGTGGCGCGCCTGGCCGGCCACCGCGGCGCGGTGCGCACGGCCACGGTCGCCCCCAGCGGGCGCTTTGCGCTGACCGGCTCGGGCGACGGCGTGGTGCGCGTGTGGGACCGCGAGGGCCGCCTGCTGCGCAGCCTCGAGGGCCACGCGCAGGAGGTGAACGACGTGCGCCTCGCGCCAGACGAGACGCGCCTGCTGAGCGCCTCGCGCGACCGCACCGCGCGCCTGTGGGACCTCGAGCTGGGCACCTGCCTCGCCACCTTCCGCGGCCACCTCGACGGCGTGCTGCAGGCCCGCTTCAGCCCCGACGGCCAGTCCGTGCTCACCGTCGCGCGCGACGGCAGTGCGCGCCTGTGGGCGCTGGACGGCACGCAGCTGGCCGTGCTCGCACAGGGCGACGGCCTGGGCCCCGAGGCCTGCTTCCTGCCCGACGGACGCAGCGTGCTGTGCACCGCCGTGGACGGCACGCTGCAGGCCTGGACCCTCGACCCCACCCAGCTGCTGGCCCGCGCCCGCACGCTGGCCCCGCGCCCGCTGGGCACCGCCGAGCGCGAGCGCTGGCGCGAGCTGCTGTCGCCCGCGCGCTGAGCTAGCTGCCCTTGGCGCCGCCACGCTCCAGCCCGGGCGCCGGCAGGAAGCCCACCAGCACCAGCACCAGGCGCTTGCTGGCGCTGCCGCCCTCGAAGTCCACGCCCGTGATGCGGCTGGCCTTCTGGCGCGCCATGCGGCCCTGCGTCTTGACCGTGCCCAGCCGCTTGCCCAGTGCCTTGGCAGCCTGCCGCTCATCAAGCCCGTTGACCATGGCCAGCAGCACGCGCCACCCGGCCTCGCTCCCGCCCGCGCGCACCGCCCGGGCCGCTTCCGACGTGGGCACGCGCCACACAGATCCACCCGGGACGCTGACGAACTCGGCGCGGCCTGCGTCCTGGCC
>JBJTIJ010000182.1:0-2914 GCA_046094945.1 Planctomycetia bacterium
GTGGTAGGCCACCCAGCCCGCGCGCAGCACGGCGCTGGCCACGGCCGAGTCGCTCACCCGCCGGCGCACCTCGTCGGCGGCGGCGCGCGCACGCTGCGCCGCGCCCGGGCCGTGCGCGCGCACGCTCACCTCCACCTCGCCGTGGTGCGGGTACCAGCCCAGCACCGGCTCGGCCGAGGACGCCAGCGCGCCCAGCCGCCGCGCCACCTCGGTCTCGGGCAGGCCCACGGTGAGCACGATCTCCAGCGCCGTCTCCACGCAGCCCGGCAGGGCCGCCACGCGCGGCAGCACCTCGCGCGCGGCCATCTCCTGGAACTCGCTGGGCACGCCGGGCAGCACCAGCACCTCGCTCGTGCCCACGCGCGCCCACAGGCCCGGCGCGATGCCCGTGGCGTTGGGCAGCCAGCGCGCGCCCTGCGGCACCAGCGCCTGGCGGCGCTGCACCTCCAGCACTCGCCGCCCGCGGCGCGCCAGCGCCTGCTGCACGGCCTGCCAGGCACCCTCGTCGTGCGCCAGGCCCACGCCCAGCGCGGCGGCCAGCCCGCCGCGCGTGCGGTCGTCCTCGGTGGGCCCCAGCCCGCCGCTGGCCACCACCAGCGGCGCGGCGGCCGCGGCCGCGCGCACGGCGGCAGCGATCTCGGCCTCGTCGGCGCCCACCACGCGCCCCGGCCCCAGCGTGGCCCCGCGCGCCGTCACCTCGCGCGCCAGCCACGCTCCATTGCCGTCGCGCGCGCGCCCCTCCAGCAGCTCGGCCCCCACGAGGACGAGGCCGACGCGTGCGGCCATTACTTGCCGCTCCGGATGTGCACGATGTCGCCGTCCTTCACCACGTAGTCCTTGGGCTCGAGGCGGATGCCGTTGCGCGCCTTGAGCTCGCGCAGGCTGCCGGCGGCCACCAGCTCGTCGAAGTGGAACACCTCGGCGCGCACGAAGCCCTTGGCCAGGTCGGTGTGGATCTTGCCCGCCGCCGTGATGGCGTCGTCGCCCGACTGGATGGTCCAGGCGCGCACCTCGTCCTCGCCCACCGTGAAGAACGAGCGCAGGCCCACCGCGCGGTAGACCTCGTGCACGAGGCGCGAGGCGGCCGGCTCGGCCAGCCCGAACTCCTGCAGGAAGGCCGGCCGCTCGGCCGGGTCCATGGCCGCCACCTCGGCCTCGATCTGCGCGTCGATGGCCAGCACGCCGCGCATGGGCAGGCCCAGGCCCTGGCCGAAGCCGGCGGGCACGGCGCCCGCACCGTTGAGCACGGCCAGGAAGGGCTTGCGCGCGAAGAGCTGGAAGCCGCGCAGGCGCTTGGCGTCCTGCTCGCCCACCTCGAGGTCGGCCAGGTGCTGGCCCTGCTCCAGGCGCTCGAGGCAGCGCTCGAGCACGGCCAGCTCGAGCTTGTCCTGCTCGAGGCTCTTGGCGCGCTTCTGCACGTTGTCGCGCAGCTTGGCCACGCGCGTCTCGGTGACCACGAAGTCGGCCATCAGCAGCTCGTCCACCACCTGCTTGAGGTCGGCCACGGGGTCGGCCGACGGGCGCTCGTAGGGGTAGAGGTCGGTGCTGAAGCCGCGCACCACCACCACGAAGGCGTCGGCCTCGCGCAGGCTGGAGAGCAGGCGCGTGCGCTTCTCCTTGTCGGCCTCGCTGCTGCCCGCGGGCAGGCCGGGCGGGTCCCACAGCTCGAGCCCGGCCGGCGTGTACTTCTTGGGCTGGAACATCTCGCGGCAGCGCTCGAGGCGCTCGTCGCGCACCTTGACCACCTGCACGTGCGTCTCCGACTGCAGGCCGCCGGCCGGCACGCTCACCGGCGTGTCGGCCACGGCGTTGAACAGGGTGGTCTTGCCCGAGCCCTTGAGGCCGATGAGTGCGATGCGCATGCGGCGAGCCTACGGAACGGCTGCCCTCGCCCACAGGAATGGACGGGCGCCCGCGGCCGGGTGCCGGCGGCCAGGCACCGGCGGCCACGCTCCGGCGGCCACGCATCGGCGGCCGGCACGGTGCCGGCCGGCCCGCGCTCACGCTAGAGCGCGTTCCACCAGGCGATCAGCTGCTTGTTCCACACCATCAGCGCCACGAACAGCGCCAGGCCCAGGTAGATGGGCCAGGCCTTCCACCACCGGAAGCGCTCCTTGCCGTCGCCCACGAAGCGCCCGGCCCAGATGCCCAGCACGTACAGCCCGCACAGCGGCACCGACATCAGCACCTGCGTCACGGGGCTGGGGTCGGCCGTGATGATGGCGCCCACGGTGACGGCCGCCACCGTGGCATGGCGCCAGTAGCGCTTGAAGGTCTCGCGCCGCACCAGCCCCGTGCCCTGCAGGAACATCATCACCAGCGGCAGCTGGAAGGCCAGGCCCATGGCGAAGACCAGGCTGATGCACAGCGAGGTGTAGGACGTGATGTTGAACTCGGTGCGCGCGCCCAGGCTGTGCACGTTGAAGTCGATCAGCCACGACAGGCCCACCGGGATGAGCAGCATGTAGGCCGCCGCCACGCCCAGCAGGAACAGCGCCAGCGCGCACGGGAAGAAGATGTGCACCACGCGCCGCTCGCTGGGGTAGAGGCCGGCGGAGATGAAGCCCCACAGCTGCCAGATGACCACCGGCGAGGCCAGCACCAGCCCGGCCAGGAAGCACAGCTTCATCACGGTCATGAAGCCGTCGCCGGGGTCCAGCACCGAGAGCCGCACGTCGGCCAGCCCCTGCGCGCGGGCGGCCGCGTAGTAGGGCTCCATCACGAAGTCCTTGATCTCGGCCCAGAACCAGAAGCTCACGCCCATGGCCAGCAGCAGGGCCACGGCCGACTTCACCAGCCGCAGGCGCAGCTCGTGCAGGTGCTCCATGAGCGACATGCGCGGCAAGGCGGGGCCGCCGCCGGCCGAGGGGCCGGGCGCAGCGGGGACCGCCGTGGGCCCGGTAGCATCCACGCG
>JBJTIJ010000183.1:0-4788 GCA_046094945.1 Planctomycetia bacterium
TACCTGCGGCTGGCGGGCGTGCTGGGCGTGATGCCCGGCTACGCCGGCGGCGAGGTGGCCCACCCCACCTACCAGCAGGCGTGTCGCGCTTGGTCACGGGCTCCTCCAGCAAGGTGGACACGGGCCGCCCGCAGCCGGCCAGCAGCAGGCCGGTCAGGCAGGCGGACAGCAGGCGGGCGTACAGCCGGGGGGCGGTGCGATGCATGCCGGAAGGCTACCCGCAGGCGGGGGGCGGGTGCAGTCTTTGTACAGGTATTTTATTTGACACTACCCTGCCCCCCACGGCATCGTCTTAGGCATGAAGACCACCCTCCTCGCCTCGCTGTTCCTCCTCTGCCTGCCCGCCGCCAGCCTGCTGGCCGGCTCCCACGCGCCTGCCGGCGCCAAGACCATCGCCGAGGTGGCCGCCTCCGACGGCCGCTTCTCCACCCTGCTGGCCGCCGTGAAGGCCGCCGACCTCGTGCCGGCGCTGGCCGGCCCCGGCCCCCTGACCGTCTTCGCCCCCACCGACGCCGCCTTCAAGGCGCTGCCCGAGGGCGTGGTGGCCGGGCTGCTCAAGCCCGAGGCGCGCGGCGACCTCATGCGCGTGCTCACCTACCACGTGGTGCAGGGCAAGGTGCTCTCCACCGACCTGCTCAAGGCCACGAGCGCGCCGACGCTGGCCGGTCCCAGCGTGTCTTTCGGGCTGCGCGTGGGCAGCGCCAACGTGATCCAGGCCGACGTGCTGTGCAGCAACGGCGTGATCCACGTGATCGACGCGGTGCTGCTGCCGCCCGCCGAGGCCCCCAAGGCCACCATGGCCCCCGCCGCGCACACGGGCGGTGCCGCCGACATGATCCGCGCGGCCATCGAGGTGGGCGCGCCCGCCTACAACGCCGGCGACATCGAGGGCTGCGCCCGCACCTACGCCGACACGGCGCGCACGCTGCTGGCCAGCGAGGGCCTGCTGGGCGAGATGCACGCCATGGAGCTGGCCAACGTGCTGGCCACGCGCCACGAGGGCGCCGACGCGCAGGCCTGGGCGCTGCGCCGCAGCTTCGACCGCGTGCTGGCCGACGACAGCTTCCGCCCGCGCATGGAGGCCGAGCTGCCCGCCGGCTTCCCCGGCCCCGGCCCCGTGGGCCGCGTGGTGATGAAGCAGTACCCCGGCTACCGCGCCGCGCGCGCGCAGGGCGGCCAGTCCTCGTTCTGGACGCTGTTCCAGCACATCCAGAGCAACGACGTGAAGATGACGACGCCCGTCGAGATGACCATGGACGAGCAGATGCGCTCGATGGACATGGCCTTCCTCTACGAGCGCCCCGAGCAGGGCGCGGCCGGCATGCAGGGCCGCGTGGCCGTGCTCGACCTGCCGCCGCTCAAGGTGCTCAGCATCGGCATCCGCGGCGACACGAGCCGCGCCAACATCGAGCTGGCCCGCAAGGCCCTCGAGCAGCGCCTGGCCAAGGAGGGCCTCGTGGCCGCCGGCCCCTACCGCCAGCTGGGCTACAACAGCCCCATGGTGCCCTCCGCGCAGCGCTTCTGGGAGCTGCAGGTGCCGGTGCAGGCCTCGCGCTAGCCCGCACCCTCCTTCCTCCGCTCTCGCGCGCCCGCGCGGCGTGGCCCAGCCCGGCCCGCTGCGCGGGCGCTTCCATGTGCCGCGCCGCGCGCCAAGCCAACGCCCGGCGCGCGCACAGCGAATGTCCGGCGCGCGTAGCGGCCTGCCCGGCGCCCCGGGCCTGCGCAGCCGCCGGGGGAGCCGGGTGCGCGCTGGGCTGGTCCCGTGGCCCCCGCCGGCCGCCTGCGCTGCCGGGACGCTGGTTGCGCCGCAGCCCGCGCGCGGGGAGGCTGGCCCGCCATGAGCGCTGCTGCCCCGGGCGAGGCCTTCTACCGCGACCTGCCCGCCCAGCGCGGCTTCGCGGCCCTCGCGCGCGACGAGGGCTTCGCGCCCGTGCCGGCCGACTGGCACCTCGTGCTCACCGACGTGCGCGACTCCACGCGCGCCATCGCCGAGGGCCGCTACAAGGACGTCAACACGCTGGGCGCGGCCTCCATCGCCGCCGCGCGTCGCGTGCTGGGCGCGCTGGCGTTCCCCTTCGCCTTCGGCGGCGACGGCGCCACCCTGCTGGTGCCCGGCACGCGCGTGGCCGCCGTGCTGGCGGCCCTCGCCGGCCTGCGCGAGCTGGCCCGCACGCGCTTCGCGCTCGACCTGCGCGTGGGCAGCCTGTGCGTGGGCGAGCTGCTGGCGGCCGGCGCCCCCATCGAGGTGGCGCGCCACGCGCTCACCGAGCACTGCGTGGTGGCCGCGCTGCGCGGGCCCGGCCTGCGCGTGGCCGAGCAGCGCCTCAAGGCCGCCCCCGACGCGGCAGGGGCCCGCACGCCGGCCGCGGCCGCGCCCCACGACCGGCCGGCAGCCGGCGCGTCGCCCAGCGCGGCGCCGAGCGCGGCGCCCGGCACGGCGGAATCACCCAGCGAGCCTGCGCCCGCGCCCGACCTCTCGGGCCTCTCCTGCCGCTGGCGGCCCTTCGCCACGCGCCGCGGCAGCGTGCTGGCGCTGATCGTGGAGGCGCGCAGCGACGGCGGCGCCGACCCCGCCGTCACCTTCCCGCGCGTGCTGCGCGCGCTCGAGCAGCTCTTCCCCGACGGCATCGACCGCGCCAACCCCGCCGAGGCGGGCTTGAGCTCCTACCGCAGCCTGCGCGAGAACCTGCGCAGCGAGCGCCGCCTGCAGCCGCGCGCGCTCTCTTTCACCTTCCTCGGCCGCCTCGTCGAGACGCTGCTGGCCACCCTGCTCTTCAACAGCCGCCTGCCGCTGCCCACCCTGCGCCGGTACGTGCGCGACACCCCGCAGCACTGCGACTTCCGCAAGCTCGACCACTCGCTGCGCGCCGTCCTCGACTGCACCCCCGCCCAGGCCGCCGCCATCGAGGCCCTGCTGCGCACCGAGCACGCCGCCGGCACCCTCCACTACGGCCTGCACGCCTCCGACGAGGCCCTCATGACCTGCCTCGTCGAGGGCCTAGCCCCCGGCCAGCACCTGCACTTCATCGACGCCTCCGGCGGCGGCTACGCGCTGGCCGCAGTCCACCTAAAGGCGCAGAAGAACGCACGGACGGACCCCCAAGCGCCCGCCGCGCCCTGAGCCCGCCGAGCGGCCGGGCGAGAGGCGGGCAGCGCTGGGCCCTGCACGCCGTGCACGCCGCGGTAGACAAGGTGCCCGCGGCGCGCATGGGCCGCTGGGAGGAGCAGCATGACGAGGAAGCATCTCCTGGCGGCAGGCATGGTGCTGGCGGTGCTGGCCCTGGCCGGCGTGCTCTGGGCTGCCCGCGCGCGCCGGCAGGCACGCGTCCCGGCGGGCACGCCCCCGCAGGCAAGTGCTGCGGGCAAGCAGGCCGCGGACGCGGGAGGCCCGTGGCCCGTCACGTGGACCAACCCCACGTGGCTGACGCTGCCCTCGGCCGACGCGTGCGAGGAGATGTGGCGCACATGGCGCCCGGAGGAGCCGGTCACGCTCACGTTCGGGGACGACCGCAAGCTGGATGCGCACACGTGCGCCGAGTGGGCCGCAGCCTGTGACGCCGGGGCCCACGCCCACACCACCTACGACCTCAGCATGGAGTCGTTCTTCGTGGGCGCAGCGGCCGTGCTGTGCACGGTGCATGCCATGACGCCCTCCACCCGCAGCGCCTTCGCCGGACGCCCGCTGGCGGCCTACGCGCTCGAGCTCACCGAGGCCGGGCGGGAGGCCGCCTCACGCCGGCTCGTGGAGCCAGGCTCGCACGACACCCTGCAGCTGGAGGTCAAGGGCGGCGACATCGTCCTGCGCGACGAGGAGAGCGGCACGCTGGAGAAGCGCAGCGTCCGGGCCCGGGGCGACCTCAATGGCGACGGATGGGAAGACCTCGCGGTGGATACCGCCGACTACGCGATCGGCGGGACCTACCGCTCCTACGGCGTCGACGTCTTCACGCAGGCGGGCAGCCGCCGCATCGTGGACATCTCGCACCAGCTCACGCTGCGCATGCTCACGCCAGCCCAGCAGGCGGCACGGCGCCAAGAGATCGCGCGCTCCTTCGGCCTTCCCGAGGGCGTCGAGATCACGCTGCATGGCAGCGTGGAAGATGGCGACGGGCGCAGCCCGGTGACCCTGCGCATGCGCGTGCTCGACGGCTTCGTCGAGGGCACCTCCACCAGCCACCGCACCGGCGGGGTGGTGCCCATGGCCGGCGCCCTCGGCTTCGGCGGGAAGCTCGATGCGCGCATCTTCGAGCGCGGGCCCGTTGCCACCGCCACCTGGGACCTCACGTGGACGCGCACGGGCAGCCGGCTGGTCGCCAAGGGCTGGTTCCTGACGCACACCATGGAACTGGACAACGTCCAGCTCGCAGGCGAGCTCCCCCAGTGAGCGCAGGGCCCGCCGCGGGAGCGTCCCGCGGCGGGCCCAGGGGGAAGGCGTGCGCCGCGCCAGGCTACGCACGGGGCGCGGGCCTCGCGCGGCGGGCCCCGCGCGACGCTGCGCGCTAGGGCATGGTCACCAGCACGGGGTCGGCGCGCACGGCGCCGAACTCGCTGATCACGCGCACGAAGATGCCGTAGGACTGGCCCGAGACGAACGGGTTGCCGTACGAGTCCACCGTGATCGCGATGTTGGTGCCGGGGCCCTGGCTGGGGTTGTCGAACAGCACCCAGGTCTTGCCGCCGTCGGTGGAGTACTCGTAGTGGTCCACGACCGAGCCGCTGTTGGGGGCGTCGAAGCCCACCAGCACGGTGCCTACCGTCGAGGCCACGGCCGTGAAGTTGCCGGGGGCC
>JBJTIJ010000184.1:0-3643 GCA_046094945.1 Planctomycetia bacterium
CGGGACCAACACGCGTTGCGAATACGCGTTGCGAGCACGCCCACGCACGCCTCGGCGCAACTCGCGCCCGTCCCGCCCGCGGCAAGGGAGCGGCTCGCGCGCAGCGCGCGCAGGCGTGCACTGCCCCGGCCTGCGGACCGGCCGGGCGGCCTGCGCGCGCTGCGCGCGAGCCGCACCCTTGCCGCGGGCGGCACGGGCGCCAGATGCGCCGAGGCGTGCGTGGGCGTGCTCGCAACGCGTATTCGCAACGCGTGTTGGAACCGCGTGGCCACAACGCGTAGCGACAACGCGTGCCACAGCCCATGGCCACACCACGTGGCCACAGCACGTTCCTGCCTCAGCGCGGCGCAGGCCCGGCCGGCAGCGCCGGCAGCGGCGCGTTGGGCTGCTTGGTGCTGGCCGCGTAGAGCTCGCGCGCGCGCGGCAGCCACGCACGCATGGCCTCGATGCGCCGCAGCGGGTCGGGGTGCGTGGAGAGGAACTCGGGCTTGCGCTCGCCGCTGCTGGCCGCGGCCATGCGCTCCCAGACGCCGATGGCGGCCTCGGGGTCGTAGCCCGCGCGTGCGCGCGAGCCAGGGGGGAACGCTAGGCCGCGGCGGCCTGCGCGAGCGGCTTGCGCTTGGCGAAGCCCTCGTCGAGCCCGTGCCAGTGGGTGACGCGCTCGTCGCCCAGCTGCCAGCACAGGTAGACGATCTCGCCGTCGCGCTCGCCGTAGAAGTCGACGCTGGCGTTCTCGTAGTCGCGCACGTTGCCGCCCAGCGCCTCGATCTCGTCCACGAGGCCCTGCAGGTGGTCGAGGCTGGCCTCCACGGCGTGGTTGGCAGCCTGCAGCTGCGCCTCGCGGCGCGGGTCGGCCTGCGTGGCGCTCTCCTCGGCCTGGTAGGCGTGCAGCGCGCGGTTGACCTCGCCGTAGGCGGCTACGAGGTCCGTGGCGATCTGCGACACCAGCGGGAGCATCCGTTCCACGTCGTCGAGGCGGTAGATCTTGCCCTTCATGGCGCGACTCCAGCGGGCCCGCGGCGGGCGAGCGCACCTGTGCGCACGTCGCCCGGGTCCAGCCCTCTCCTCGCAAGTGCTGCGCCATCCAGCAGCCCGGGCGGGGCGCGGGGCGGTGAGGCCCGGCGGGCCCGCGGGGGCGGCTGGCGTGCAGCCGCTGCGCGAAGCGGACACCTGTATGACGCGCCCCGCGGGCGGCAGGTTCACCCGCCACGCGGGCCGGGCCTGCGTACCGCGCCGGCCGCCCAGCAGCTGCAGGGCCCGCGCCTGTGGAGGCCCGGCGAGGACGCACCCGCCAGCGCTGGCCTCGCCCGGGGACGGCGCGGGCCGCAACAAGGCCCGAACAGGGGCCGTGGCGTGCCGCCCGTGGTGGCCGTGGCGCGCCCGCGCCCCGGCCCGGCTTGTGGGGCCGCCGACACCGGCCTATCCTGCCCCGTTCGCCCGCGTCCTGCAGCCAGGCGCGGCGGGAGCCCCCTGCACGTGTCTGACTTGATCCGCCAGCTCCAAGAGTACGTCTACACCCGCCACGTCGACCGCGCCGAGGTGGACGAGGAGGTCGACGAGCGCGCGGCCCTCGAGACGCTGTCGGCCTACTTCGCCCAGCCCGAGCAGGCCGAGAGCCCCGACTGCTGCCTGCCGGGCGTGCTGGCCTTCGAGCTGGCCTTCGCCGAGGAAGACGAGGCCGGCCAGATCCGCCTCATGCGCGTGGCCAAGTTCTGGTTCGAGCGCTGGAAGAAGCTCACCGACGGCGAGGCCTGGGACCCGGTCGACGACCGCCTCGGCGACATCGAGACCTACTTCAAGGGCCGCAACCTGCCCAGCGACGCGCTCGACCCCTTCGCGGGCAGCGCACCGGCCGCCCCCGTCGAGCCGGTGGAGGCCGAGCCCGAGGCCCCGCCCGCGCCGCCCGTGCCGCGCGCGCCCGTCTCGTACACGGTGCGCGAGGAAGACCAGCGCGGGCCCATGCTCTACGTGCCGGCCGGCGCCTTCCTCTTCGGCCGCGACCGGCGCGCCGCCAGCACCGGCGCGTTCTGGATCGACAAGTACGCGGTCACCAACCGCCAGTTCGAGAACTTCTGTCGCGCCACCGGCTACCGCGCGCCCAAGTTCCTCAAGGACAAGGACTCGCGCTTCAGCCACCCCGACGCGCCCGTCGTGGGCGTGAGCGTGGCCGATGCGCTCAAGTACGCCGCCTGGGTGGGCAAGGACCTGCCCACCGAGGAGCAGTGGGAGAAGGCCGCGCGTGGCGTGGACGGCCGCTCCTACCCCTGGGGCGAGGACGCCACCCTGACCGACGCGCGCGCCTGCGCCGGCCGCGATGCCGCCACCGGCTCGACGGCCCCCGTGACGGCCAGCCGCGAGGGCGCCTCGCCCTACGGCGTGCTCGACATGGCCGGCAACGTCTGGGAGTGGACCAAGTCCACCGTCAGCGAGAACAACGAGGCCCTGCACGTGGTGAAGGGCGGTTGCTACAACGACCCGCCCGAGCTGCTGCGCGCCGACGAGCGCCTCGAGGCCGCCCCCAAGGACAAGCACGAGAACGTCGGCTTCCGGCTCGTGCGCCCGGCCTAGCGCGCCCGCCCGTGCGTCCCGGCACGCTGCTGGCCTTGGCGCGGCCCTTCACGCTCATAGCCCCCGTCGTGGGCGCGGGCTGCGGTGCGCTCACCGCCGCCAGCGCGCTGGGCGTGGCGGTGCCGTGGGCCCGCGTGGCGCTGGCGCTGGGCAGCGCCTGCGCCGCCACCGGCGCCAGCAACGCATGGAACCAGGCCTTCGACGCCGACATCGACCGCGTCAACAAGCCCTTCCGGCCCATCCCCGCCGGCGCCTGCAGCGAGCGGGCTGCCCTGCGCACGGGCGACGTGCTGGCCCTGCTGGCGCTGGCGCTGGGCGCCTTCGTGAGCGTGGGCTTCCTCGCCTGCGTGGGCGCTGGCGTGCTGGGCACGTGGATCTACTCGGCCCCGCCGCTGCGCACGAAGCGCATGACGTGGGGCGCCCTGCTCACCATCGCCATCCCGCGCGGCCTGCTGGTGCCCGTGGCCGGCTGGGCCGTGGTGGGCGACCCGCTCGTCGCCGAGCCCTGGGCGCTGGGCGCCGTGATGGGCCTGTTCGTCTTCGGCGCCGCCGCCACCAAGGACTTCGCCGACGTGCCCGGCGACCGCGCCCACGGCTGCCGCACGCTGCCCGTGGCCTGGGGCGAGCGCAAGGCCGCGCTCTTCATCGCACCCTTCCTGTGGGTGCCCTTCGTGCTCTACCCCGTGCTCTGCGCCAGCGGCCTGCTCTCGGCCTCCACCGCGCGCATGGCCATCCTCTCGCTGCTGCTCTCGGCCTTCGGCCTCTACACCGCCTTCCTGCTGCTCAAGGACCCCGCCTCGCTGGCCTCCGAGAGGAACCACCCCGCCTGGCGCAACATGTACCTGCTGCTGCAGGGCGCGCACGTGGGCGTGATGCTGGCCTACGTTCTCTGAGACGGCAGCGCATCTGCCGCCAGGGCAGTGGCCGCTAGCGCAGCGGCCGCTCGCGCAGGCTCATCAGCAGGAAGTTGAGCGCCAGGCGCTGCACGGCCACCACGCCGGCCACGTTGCCCTCTTCCTGGTCGTAGTGGCCCACCACGTGCAGCACGCGGCCCTGCCCGTGGGGGAAGGTGACG
>JBJTIJ010000185.1:0-13603 GCA_046094945.1 Planctomycetia bacterium
TGGGCATGCTGGGTGCCCCGCCGGAGCCGCCATGAGCGCCACGCCGCCCACCTCCTTCCAGGCCCTCGACCTGGACACCTTCACGCAGCGCCTCGTGCGCGGCGTACTTGGGCCGGCCCACGCTCAGCATGCACAGCATGCGCACCAGCGCGGCGCCCAGCGCGCCGGCCACGGCCGCGCCGGTGCCGCCGCCCGGCGTGGGCTCGGCGCCGGCCAGGCGCTGCGTGAAGGTGTCCAGGTCGAGGGCCTGGAAGGAGGTGGGCGGCGTGGCGCTCATGGCGGCTCCGGCGGGGCACCCAGCATGCCCACGGGCGCAGTGTCCCCGGGCCCGGGGTGCGGGCGCAAGCGATTGCGCGGGCGGCGCGCCGCGCCGGGCAACTGCCCGGCTAGCGCGGCGGTCAGCAGCTGCCGGCGCGCAGCAGCAGCCAGGCGAAGCCGGCGGCGGCCAGGGCCAGCAGGCCCAGCAGGGGGAGCAGCTTCTTCAGGGGCATGCGCGCAGCCTAGCGGGTGGGCGGGGGCCCGTCGCCGGTGGCGCCCAGCCGGGAGGCCAGCGCCGCCGTGAGCGAGGCCCCCGAGCGGATCTCGTAGCGCAGGAAGGCCGTGCCGGCGGCCTGCGCCGCCTGTGCGTCGTAGTCGGTGTCGCCCACCATCAGCACCTGCCCGGGCTCGAGACGCAGCCGCTCGAGCGCCGCCAGCAGCAGGTCGGGAGCCGGCTTCTCGCGCAGGCCCGGGGCCACGGCCACGTGCGTCTCCAGGTGCGCCGAGAGGCCCATCGTGGCCAGCACCGTGCCGGCCAGCGAGGCCTGCGTGTTGGTCACCACCGCGCGCGCCAGCCCGCGCGCGCGCAGCGCCTGCAGCGCCGGCACCGCCTCCGGGTTCAGGCGCATGCGCGGCAGCGCGCGCGGCATGGCCTCGTCGTAGGCCGCCAGCACCTCGGCGCGCGTCTGGCCGGGGTAGAGGTCCTGCAGGTCGTCGCCGATGCCCTGGCCGAAGATGCGCGCCAGCTGCGCCTCGGCGATGGGCGGGTGGCCGTAGCGCACGCGCGCGGCGTTGACCACCTCGAGCCAGACGTGGAACGAGTCCACGAGCACGCCGTCGAGGTCGAAGAACACGGCCTTGAGCGCGGCGGCGGCCATGGCCTAGGCCTGCGCGCGGGCGCGGGCGAGGCGCACCTCGATCACCTGGCCGGGGTCGAAGCCGCGCAGGCGCACGTGCTGGGCGAAGCCTTGCGGCGCGGCCGCCTGCGGGATGAGGCCCACCAGCTCGCTGCCCGCCACGGCCACGCCGGCCTGCGCCGCCAGCCGGGCGATGGCGTCGTAGGCCTGCGTGGGGCTGGTCTGGCGGTAGTCGACGAGGTTCATGGAGACCTGCACCTCGCCCAGCGCCGGCAGGTCGAAGCCCAGTGCCTTGACGCCCGGCAGGCCGCCGTCCTTCTCGCGGATGGCCTTGGCGATGCGCTTGGCCACCTCGAGGTCGCGCGTGGCGAGGTTGACGTTGAAGGCCACGAGGACGAAGCGCGCGCCCACCGCGCTGGCACCGGCCGTGGGGTGGAGCCGGCGCGGGCCGAAGTCGGGGATGCGCGCCGGGTCGCTGGGCACGGCCTCGCGCAGGCCCTCGAAGCCGCCCTTGCGCACCCAGGCGAGGTCGCGCCGCTCGGGCGCGCGCGCCGCCTCGCCGTAGAGGAAGGTGGGCACGCCCAGCTCGGCGGCGATGCGCCCGGCGGCCTGCTCGGCGGCGGCGACCGCGTCGGCCATGCTGGCGCTGCCCAGCGGGATGAAGGGGATCACGTCGGTGGCACCCATGCGCGGGTGCTCGCCGCGGTGCTGGGTGAGGTCGATGCGCTCCAGCGCCGCGCGCGTGCCGGCCACGGCGCCCGCCACCACCTGCGCGGGCGTGCCGGCGAAGGTGATCACGCTGCGGTGGTGGTCGGGGTCGCTGCTGGTGTCCAGCAGCGTGCCGCCCGCCGAGCAGAAGGCCTGCGCGATGGACGCCACCTTGGCCGCATCGCGGCCCTCGCTGATGTTGGGCACGCACTCCAGCAGGATGGTCACGGCAGGCCTCCACGGGCGCCGCGGGCGCCCGCGCCCCGGGTGCCCCCGCGCGCGCGGCGGGCCAGCGCCGGGCGGGCCGCTAGGCCACGCGCCGTCCGTCGTGCACGACGCGCCGGCCGGCCACGTAGACGCTGCGCACGAGGTTGGTGCCCAGCCGGTAGGGCAGGTGCAGCCAGGTGGGGGCGTCGAGCACCACGAGGTCGGCCGGGCGGCCGGGCGCGATGCGGCCCGCCCGGTGCCCTTCCCCGATGGCGGCGGCCGCGTTGCGCGTGATGCCCACCAGCGCCTCCTCCGGCGTCAGGCCCAGCGTGGTGCAGCCCAGCGCGGCCACCAGCGCGAGGTTCTCGGTGGGCGAGGAGCCGGGGTTGAAGTCGCTGGCCAGCGCCACGGGGCAGCCCGCCTCGACCATGGCGCGCGCCTGCGGGCGCTGCGCGAGGCCCAGGAACAGGCTGGTGGCCGGCAGCAGCACGGGCACCACGCCGGCGCGGGCCAGCGCGCGGATGCCGGCGCGGCCCGTGCCGCCCAGGTGCTCGGCCGAGGCCGCGCCCACGGCCGCGGCCAGCGTGGCGCCGCCCGAGTCGCCGAACTCGTCGGCATGCACCTTGGCGCCCAGGCCCAGCCGGCGCGCCGCGCGCAGGATGCGCAGGCCCTCGGCGCGCGTGAAGGCGCCGCGCTCGACGAACACGTCGCAGTAGCGCGCCAGGCGCCGGCGGGCCACGGCCGGCAGCATCGTGCCCACCACCTCGTCCACGTAGGCCCTGCGCCGCGTGCGGTAGGCCGCCGGCAGCGCGTGCGCGCCCAGGAAGGTGGGCACCACCGTCATGGGGTGCTCGCGCGCGGCCAGCCGCAGCGCCTCCAGGCTGGCCAGCTCGCTGGCGGTGGTGAGCCCGTAGCCGCTCTTGGCCTCGACGGTGGTGGTGCCGTGCAGCAGCATGCGGTCGAGGTGGCGGCGCACGCCGCAGGCCAGCGCCGTGACGGGCACGCCCTGCAGCGCCTCCGCCGAGGCCAGGATGCCGCCGCCGGCGGCCAGCACCTGCTCGTAGGAGGCGCCGCGGCAGCGCAGCGCGAACTCCTCCTCGCGCATGCGCGCGAAGACCGGGTGCGTGTGGGCGTCCACCAGGCCCGGCAGCAGCACGCGCTCCTCGAGGTCCACGCGCCGGCGCGCGCGGAAGCGGCGGCGCAGGTCGTCGGTGGCGCCCACCGCCAGCACCTTGCCGCGCGCGATGGCCACCGCGCCGTCCTCGACCAGGCCCACGTCGTTCATCGCGGCGCGCCCGCGCTTGGGGCCCGGACGGCCGTCGTCGAGCGTGACGACCTGCGCGGCGCCCTCCAGCAGCAGGTCGCAGGCGCGCACGGCTAGGCCTTGCCGCCCTGCACGCGCTGGGGCGTGTGGCCGGCGCTGGGCATGTCGATGCCGCGCGCGCGCCCGAAGGCCTGCGCGGCGCCGTAGCCGGCGTCGGCGTGGCGCACCACGCCCATGCCCGGGTCGATGGTGAGCACGCGCTCGAGCCGCCGGGCCGCCTCGGGCGTGCCGTCGGCCACGATCACCTGGCCCGAGTGGATGCTGTTGCCGATGCCCACGCCGCCGCCGTGGTGCAGCGACACCCACGTGGCGCCGCCGGCGATGTTGGCGAAGGCGTTGAGGATGGGCCAGTCGGCGATGGCGTCGCTGCCGTCCACCATGGCCTCGGTCTCGCGGTAGGGGCTGGCCACGCTGCCCGTGTCGAGGTGGTCGCGCCCGATCACGATGGGGGCCTTGAGCTCGCCGCGGGCCACGAGGTCGTTGAGCGCCAGCGCGAAGCGCGCGCGCTCGCCGTAGCCCAGCCAGCAGATGCGCGCCGGCAGGCCCTGGAAGGCGATGCGCTGGCCGGCCATCTCGATCCAGCGGCGCAGGAAGGGGTCGTCGCCGAACAGCTCGAGCACCAGCCGGTCGGTGCGGTGGATGTCGCTGGCCTCGCCCGAGAGCGCCACCCAGCGGAAGGGGCCCTTGCCCAGGCAGAACAGCGGGCGCACGTACTCGGGCACGAAGCCCGGGATCTGGAAGGCGTCGCGCGCGCCGCCCTCGGTGGCGTTGCCGCGCAGGTTGTTGCCGTAGTCGAAGGCCACCGCGCCGGCGCGCTGCAGCTCGAGCATCAGGCCCACGTGGCGCGCCATCGTGGCCAGCGAGCGGCGCTCGTAGCCCTTGGGGTCGGACTGGCGCAGGCGCTGGGCCTCGTCCAGCGACAGGCCCGTGGGCACGTAGCCGTGCAGCGGGTCGTGGGCGCTGGTCTGGTCGGTGACCACGTCGGGCACGATGCCGCGCTCGACCAGCCGGGCCAGCAGGTCCACCACGTTGCAGCACACGCCGATGGAGAGCGCCTCGCCCTTGCGCGCCGCGGCCTGCGCCGCGTCGATGGCGGCGTCCAGGCCGTCGATGCGCCGGTCGAGGTAGCGCGTGGCCAGGCGCTTGTCGATGCGCGCGCCGTCCACGTCGGCGGCCAGGAAGGTGGCGCCGGCCATGGTGGCCGCCAGCGGCTGCGCGCCGCCCATGCCGCCCAGCCCGCCGCTCACCACCAGCCGGCCGGCCAGCGAGCCGCCGAAGTGCTGGCGCCCGCAGGCGGCGAAGGTCTCGTAGGTGCCCTGCACGATGCCCTGCGTGCCGATGTAGATCCACGAGCCGGCCGTCATCTGGCCGTACATGGTCAGGCCCAGGCCCTCCAGGCGCGCGTGCTCGTCGCGCGTGGCCCAGCGCGGCACGAGGTGGCTGTTGGCCAGCAGCACGCGCGGCGCGTCCTCGTGCGTGCGCCACACGGCCACCGGCTTGCCCGACTGCACGCACAGCGTCTCGTCGGGGCGCATGCGGTCGAGCGTGGCCACGATGGCGCGCACGTCCTCCCACGAGCGCGCGGCGCGGCCCGTGCCGCCGTAGACCACCAGCCGGTCGGGGGCCTCGGCCACGTCGGGGTCGAGGTTGTTGAGCAGCATGCGCTTGGGCGCCTCGAGCGTCCACGTGGCGGCCGTGCGCGTGCTGCCGCGCGGGGCGCGCACCGGCCCGCTGTAGCCCGCGCGCCAGTCCTTGGGCGCCGGGGCCGGGCCGCGCGGCGCCGCCACGGGAGCGGGTGCTGCAGCGGGCGCGGCGGCGGGCGTCGTCGCGGCGGACGGCGTGCTCGACGGCGTGGGCTGGGACATGGCGGGCCTCCGGCGGGGTCGGTGCGTGGGCAGGAGGGCGGAGCGTACACCTCCGGGGGCGGGCGCCGTGTCCGGCGGCGGTGCCCGCCGGGCGGCCGGCTGGGTGCCCGGCTCCGCGGCGGCCCTGCAGCCGCCTCGCGGCCGCCCTGCGGCCGCCCGGCAGCGGCCCCGAGGCCGCGCGGGTGGCGGAAGGCTGGCGCGGGATGCGACACTGGGCCCATGGCGAGCGTGGCCCCCCGCGCCGGCGTGCGCTGCGGCCCGGGACGGGGCTAGGGCGGTGCGCATCGGCATCGACGTGCGCCCGGCGCTCTACGGCAGCACCGGCATCGGCATGTACGTGCGCGAGCTGGTGGGGGCGCTGGGCGCGCTGGGCGCGGGCGACACGGTGCACGGCTGGGGCCACCGCCTGCGCCGGCGCCACGAGCGTGGCCCGCGGCTGGACTGGCCGCCCAGCGTGCAGGTGCACGACCGTCCCGTGCCGGCGCGGCTGGTCCGCTGGGCGGCGCGCGTGGGGCTGGACGCGCCGCGCCTGATGGGCGGCGTGGACGTGATGCACCTGACCGACTACGTGCTGCTGCCGGTGCGCAGCGCGCCGCTGGTGGCCACCGTGCACGACGTGCTGTTCCGCACGCTGCCCGAGTGCTTCACGCCCCAGATGCGCGGCGGCCTGGAGCGCTGGATGCAGGCCGTCGTGGCGCGCGCGGCGCGCCTGCTGGTGCCCTGCGAGCGCGTGCGGCAGGACCTGCTGCGCCTCTACGGCGTCGAGGCCGCGCGCGTGGACGTGGTGGCGCACGGCACGCCCCGGCTGGCGCCGGCCGGCGTGCCGGGCGCGGCGCCCGTGCGCGACCTGGGCCGCTACGTGCTGGCGCTGGGCACGCTGGAGCCGCGCAAGAACCTGCCGCGGCTGCTGGAGGCCATGGACCTCGTGCGCCGGCGCGACCCGGGCCTGTCGCTGGTGGTGGTGGGCAAGCGCGGCTGGCTCGACGAGCCCATCGTGGCGGCCCTCGCGGCGCGGCCGTGGGCGCGCCACGAGCCCGCGGCCAGCCGCGAGCGCATCGCCGGCCTGCTGCGCGGGGCCGAGCTGCTGGCCTTCCCCTCGCTGGGCGAGGGCTTCGGCCTGCCGGTGCTGGAGGGCGCGGCCGCGGGCGTGCCCGTGCTGGTGGGCGCGGGCACGGCCTGTGCCGACGTGGGCGGCGAGGCCGTGCTGGCGGTGGACCCGCGCTCGGTGGAGGCGCTGGCCGAGGGGCTGGAGCGGCTGCTGCGCGACCCTGCGCTGCGCGCGCGGCTGGTGGCCGCCGGCGCGGCGCTGGCCGGGCGCCACACGTGGGCGGCGTGCGCGCGCGCCACGCGGGCCTGCTACGCCGCGGCGCAGGCGGCGCCCGCGCCGGCCGGGGCCGGCGCATGATCGCGCTGGACCTCTCGCCGCTGGTGCTGGCGCCGCGTCGCGGCGTGGCGCGCGCGCTGGCCACGCTGCTCGAGGCGCTGGCGCAGGCGCCGCTGCCCGGCGAGGCATGGCAGGGCTACGTGCCCGAGCCCGGCGCGGCCACGCCGCCCTGGCCCGCGGGCCTGCCGGGTGCGCTGCACGTGCTTGCGGCGCCCAGCCGGCGGGCCTGGCGCAAGGAACTGGCGCGCCGCGCCGAGGCGGCCGGCGCGCAGCTGCTGCTGGCGCCGTGGGCGGCCTTCCCGCGCACGCGCCTGCCGGTGGTGGCCTGGGTGCACGAGGTGCCCTGGCGCCGGCAGGGCGCGCTGGAAGGACGCGTGCGCACCGCACGCCACGCCGCGGCGCTGGCGCGCGTGGCGCGCCGTGCCGCCGGCGTGGTGGTGCCCAGCCACGCCGTGGCCGGCGACCTGCTGGCGCTGCATCCCGCGCTGGCCGGGCGCGTGCACGTGGTGGCCCATGGCTTCGTGCCGCCCGCGCCGCGGCCCGGGCCTGCCCCGGCCCGCGACGGCGGGCTGCTGCTGCTGGGCAGCGGGCGCGGCGCCGGCGGGCCGCGCAAGAAGGGCGTGGACCTCTTCCTGCGCCTGCTGGCCGACCCGCGCCTCGCGGCGCTGCACGGCACGCTGGTGGGCGAGCCGGGCCGGCGCCTGGCGCCGGCGGCCGCCGCGCTGGGCGCGCGGCTCGCCGTGCACGTCGAGCCCAGCGACGGGGAGGTGCACGAGCTGCTGGTGCGCGCGAGCCTGCTGCTGGTGCCCTCGCGCTCGGAGGGCTTCGGCTTCCCCGTGCTGGAGGGCTTCGCGGCCGGCGTGCCGGTGCTGGCCGCCGCGGCCGGTGCGCTGCCCGAGGTGGCCGGCGGCGC
Source organism: Planctomycetia bacterium (assembly GCA_046094945.1). Classification (GTDB taxonomy): domain Bacteria; phylum Planctomycetota; class PLA2; order PLA2; family JAEUHO01; genus CAXQZU01. The sequence goes on from JBJTIJ010000185.1 coordinate 7,517, forward strand.
GGCACTGCTGCTGCCGCCGGGCGACGTGGAGGCCTGGGTGGCCGGCGTGCTGCGCGTGGCAGGCGACGCGGCCCTGCGCGCGCGGCTGGTGGCGGCGGGCGCGGCACGCGCGCGCGAGTTCCCGCCTGCGGCGCTGGCCGCCGGCTGGCGCGCGGCGCTGGCGCAGGCAGGGGCCCGCGGGCCGGGAGGGCGCGCATGACGCGCCTGCTGCTGGTGGATGCCACGGGCCTGGGCCCGGCGATGAGCGGCGCGCGCCGGCGCATGGAAGAGGTGCTGCGCCGCCTGCCGGCGCTGCTGCCCGAGGACGTGCTGGAGGTGCACTGGGCTGCCGACGGCGGCGGCCCGCCGCCGTGGCTGGCGGCCGACAACCTCGTGCACGTGACGGCCGAGGTGGGCTGGCAGTCGGGGGCGGCGCGCTGGCGCGCCCGCAGCCGGCAGCTGCGCGAGCGGCAGCGGGCCACGCACTTCGCCGCGCTGCTGGTGGACCACGGCCCGCTGGCGCTGGCCGGGCGCACGCGGCTGGTGGTGACGCTGCACGACCTTCGCTACCTGCACGGCTGGGGCAGCCTGCCGCGCCGCCTCGTGGCGCGCTGGCTGTGGCTGCCGGCCCTGCGCCGCGCCGATGTCGTGCTGGCCGTGGCGCCGCACGTGGCGCAGGAGGCCGTGCAGCGCTGGGGGCTGGACGCCGCGCGCGTGCGCGTGGCGCCCAACGCGCCCACGGCGCACCTCGGTGCGCGGGGCGCGCAGCGTGGGCGAGGCGAGCAGGGCGAGCAAGGCAAGCAGTCCAGCGTGCCGGCGGGCGCTGCGCGCAGAGGCGCCTTGCTGGTGGCGCGCGAGGAGCCGCGCAAGGCCTGCAGCGCGGCGCGCGCCGCGGCGCGCGAGGCGGGCCTGCCCCTCACGCAGCTGGACGGCGGCGCCGACGAGGCCGCGCTGGCCGCGGCCTACGCGCAGCACCGCGTGCTGCTGGCGCCCTCGCTGGAGGAGGGCTACGACCTGCCGGTGGCCGAGGCGCTGGCCGCGGGCCTGCCCGTGGTGGCCAGCGACATCCCCGCGCACCGCGACCTCGTGGCGCTGGGCGCCGAGGGGCTGGTGCTGGTGCCGCCGCCGGCGGGCCCGCGCGCGCAGGCCTGGCCTGGCGCGGCGCAGGCCGTGGCGCGCCTGCTCTCCGCAGCGCCGCGCCTGGCCCCGCCGGCGGGCTCGTGGGACGTGACGGCGCGCACGGTGGCCGAGGCGCTGGGCGGCTAGGGCGTGCGTGCGGCGCGCGCGCCGTGCCGGGCGTCAGGGCGTGGGCAGCGCGTCCAGCCCGGCGGCCAGCGCGTCGTAGGCCTGCTCGAGGTCGGGCCCGGTGGTGGCCAGCGGCGGCAGCAGGTAGACCACCGCGCCCAGCGGGCGCACCAGCAGCCCGCGCGCGAGCAGGTCGCGGGCCAGCGCGCGTGCGGCGCCGGCGAAGTAGCCGCCGTCGGCGGCGCGCAGCTCCACCACGCCCAGCGTGCCCAGTCCGCGCGTGGCGGCCACGGCGCGGTGGGCGCCCAGCGCCGGCAGGCGCCGGGCGTGCACGCGCTCCAGCGTGGCGATGCGCTCGCGCGTGGCCGGCTCGTCGAGCAGCGCGAGGCTGGCGGCGGCCGCGGCGCAGGCGATGGGGTTGGCGGTGTAGGAGTGGCCGTGCAGGAAGGCGCGCGTGAGCTGCGGGTCGAGGAAGGCCTGCCAGACCTCGTCGCTGGCCAGCGTGGCCGCCAGCGGCAGCAGGCCGCCGCTCAGGCCCTTGGCCACGCACAGCAGGTCGGGCGCCACGCCGGCCGTCTCGACGGCGAAGCAGGGCCCGGTGCGGTGCAGGCCGGTGAACACCTCGTCGGCCACCAGCAGGCAGCCGTGCTGGCGCGCCAGCGCCGCCACGCCGCGCAGGAAGGAGGCCGGGTGGATGCGCATGCCGCCCGCGCCCTGCACGCGCGGCTCGAGGACCACCGCGGCCGTCGTCGCGCCGCGCTCGGCGAGCAGCGCCGCCAGGCGCGCGAGGCAGCCCGCCACCTCGTGCTCGGCCGTGGGCACGGGCGCGCGCGCCACGGGGAAGGTGAGCGGGCCGAAGGGGCTGGCGAACTCCCCGGGGTCGCCCACCGAGAGGGCGCCCACCGTGTCGCCGTGGTAGGCGTGCTCGAAGGCGATGTAGCCCGTGCGCTGCGGCTGGCCGCGCTGCGCCTGCGCCTGCAGCGCCATCTTGACGGCCACCTCCACGGCCGTGGAGCCGTCGTCGGAGAAGAACACGCGCGTGAGGCCCGCGGGCGCGCGCGCCAGCAGGCGCTCGGCGGCCTCCACGGCCGGGGCGTGCGTCACGCCGGCGAAGTGCACGTGGTCGAGCCGCGCCGCCTGCGCGGCGATGGCCTCCACCAGCCGCGGGTGGCCGTGGCCGTGCAGGCAGGTCCACCACGAGGCGATGCCGTCCAGCACGCGCCGCCCGTCGGCCAGCACGAGGTGCGCGCCCTGTGCGCCCACCACGGCCAGCGGGTCGCCGGGCGCGGCGTGCTGCGTGAAGGGGTGCCAGAGCACGCGCCGGTCGCGGGCCTCGAGGCTCTCGCTCACGGGGGGCCTCCCGCGAGCGCGGCGGCCAGCGCCGGCGAGCCGGCGCACAGCGCACGCCCGGCGGCCTGCACCGCCGCCGGCGTCACGGGCTCCAGCCACGGCAGCCGGCCCAGCACGCGGCCGGGCGCGTGCGCCGCCAGCGCGCTGGCCAGCGAGGGGTCGTCGTCGCCCACCAGCACCACGCCCGCGCAGGCGAGGCCCGCCTGCTCGAGCGCGCGCAGCGTGAGCAGCGTGTGGTTGATGGCGCCCAGCCGCACGCGCACCGCCACCAGCACGGGCAGGCCGAGCGCGCGCGCAAGGTCCAGCGCGGTCTCGCGCGCGTTGAGCGGCGCCAGCAGCCCGCCGGCACCCTCCACGAGCCAGGCCTGAGGCGCCGGGCGCCAGGCCGTGACGCGCGCGGCCAGCGCCGCCGCCTCCAGCCGCACGCCGGCCAGCTGCGCCGCGTGGTGCGGCGAGACGGGCACGGGCAGCTTGAGGCCCAGGTCGGGCACGCGCGCGGCGGCCACGCCGGCCAGCTCCAGCAGCGTGGCGCGGTCGTCGTCGGGCGGGCTGCCCGTCTGCACCGGCTTGGCGTAGTGCACGCCGGCCGGCGCAGCCGCCAGCAGCGCGGCGCACAGCAGCGTCTTGCCCACGCTGGTGTCGGTGCCGGTGACGAAGCAGCCCCTCATGGCGTGCCTGCCGCCGTGGCGTGGGCGTGGTGCACGAGGCGTGCGGCGAAGCGCTCGAGGTCGTCCTCGGCCAGCGGGCGGCGCACCACGAGGCGCAGGCAGGAGCCGCCCACGGGCACGGTGGGGGGCCGGAGCGCGCGCACGTCGAAGCCCTCGGCCTGCAGCCGGCCGGCCACCTCCAGCGCGCGCGCCTCGCTGCCCATCGGCACCGGCACCAGGTGCGTGCCGTCGCCGCCGCAGGCCACGCCCCCCGCGCGCAGGCGCGTGCGCAGGCGCCCGGCCTTGGCGCGCACCTCCTCGCCGGCGCCGGGCCGCGTGGCGAGGCGCTCGAGGGCGGCCAGCAGGCCCGCGGCCAGCGCCGGCATGGGCGCGGTGGTGAAGACGAAGGGCCGCGCGTGCTGAACGAGGTGCTCGATGAGCGTGCGCTCGCCGGCCACCCAGGCGCCGGCCACGCCCAGCGCCTTGCCGCCCGTGTGCATGGTGGCCAGCACGCGCGAGGAGAGGCCCAGCGCCGCCACGCGCCCGCTGGGCGCCGCCTGCGGCGGGCCGCCGGCGGCGCCCCACAGGCCCGTGGCGTGCGCCTCGTCCACCAGCAGCACCGCGCCCGCCTCCTCGGCGAGGTCGGCGATGCAGGCGAGGTCGGGCAGGCGCCCCGAGGTGGAGATGACGCTCTCGACCACCGCCAGCCGCGGGAAGGGCGCGCTCGCGGGGAAGGCCCAGCAGGGGTCGGTGGGGTCGTCGAGCCGGCCCACGCGGCCCTGTGCCTGCCGGCCCAGCCGCAGGCCGTCGACGATGCAGGCATGGTTGTCGCGGTCGCTGGCCCACGAGCCGCCCACGCGCAGCAGCGTGGCCAGCAGGGCCTGGCTGGCCATGTAGCCGCTGGGGAAGAGCAGCGCCGCCTCGCGCCCGCAGGCCGCCGCCAGGCGCGCCTCGGCCTCCTCGAACAGCGCCAGGTTGCCGCGCAGCAGGCGCGCGGCGCCGGCGCCCGTGCCGTGGCGCCTGACGGCCTCGGCCACGCGCTCGGCCACCCACGGGTCCTCGGCCAGGCCCAGCACGTCATTGCTGCTCAGGTCCAGGCCCGCGCGCGCCACGAGGCGGCGGCGGCGCCCCTGCGCCTCCTCGGCGGCCAGCCCCCGCGCGAGCTGCGCCAGCAGCCGCCGGGCCGGCTCGCTCATCCGACCGTGAGCCCCAGCCGCTCGAGCAGCTGCGCGTCGGCGTCCGGCGCCGGGTTGGGCGTGGTGAGCAGGCGCTCGCCCAGGAAGATGCTGTTGGCCCCGGCCAGGAAGCACAGCGCCTGGCCCTCGGGAGTGAGCGCGGTGCGCCCGGCCGAGAGGCGCACGCGCGAGGCCGGCATCGTGATGCGCGCGCAGGCGATGGTGCGCACGAGGTCGAAGACGTCCACCGGCGCCTGGCCGGCCATGGGCGTGCCCGGGGCGCGCACCAGCATGTTCACGGGCACCGACTCGGGGTGCGGCTGGAAGCCCGCCAGCGTGGCCAGCAGCGCGCAGCGGTCGGCCACCGACTCGCCCAGCCCCACGATGCCGCCGCAGCACACCGAGACGCCGGCCTTGCGCACGCGCTCGAGCGTGGCCAGCCGCTCGTCGTAGCTGCGCGTGCGCACCACCGCGGGGTAGTGCTCGCGCGAGGTGTCGAGGTTGTGGTGGTAGGCGGTGAGGCCGGCCTCGGCCAGGCGCCGCGCCTGCTCGTCGTCGAGCATGCCCAGCGTGACGCAGGCCTCCAGGCCCAGCGCCGAGACGCCGCGCACGCACTCCAGCACCTGCTCGAAGGCCGCGCCCTGCGGGGCGTCGCGCCAGGCCGCGCCCATGCAGAAGCGCGTGGCGCCCTGCGCGCGGGCCGCGCCGGCGGCGGCGAGCACCTCCTGCACGTCCAGCAGGCCCTGGCGCTCGACGCCCGTGGCGTAGTGCGCGCTCTGCGGGCAGTAGCCGCAGTCCTCGGGGCAGCCGCCGGTCTTGATCGAGAGCAGCGTGCAGGCCTGCACGCGCGCGGGGTCGTGGTGGGCGCGGTGCGCCTGCTGCGCGCGGAACAGCAGCTCGGGAAGCGGCAGGGCGTAGAGCGCCTCGATCTCGGCGCGGGTCCAGTCGTGGCGCAGGTCGGCGGTCACGGGGCCTCCCGGGGCGGGCGGTCGGGGACGGTCAGGCGCGCCAGCCTAGAAGAAGGCGCGCATGGCGAAGAACAGCGCCGCGGCGATGGCCAGCGCCACGCCCACGTAGACGGCGCGCAGCCAGCCGGCCGTCTGGCTCACGTCGATGTTCACGCCCTTGCCGCCCTGCTTCTTGTTGTATTGCAGGACGCGCGACTTGACCTCGATGACGGGGCCGCCGCCGGCCGCGCCGCCCGCCGTGCCCGCGGCAGGCGCGGCCTTGCCGGCCACGGCGTCGGCCAGCGAGGCGCGCGCCGGAGGGGCCTTGGGCTTGGGCTTCTCGTCCTCGCCCAGCTCGAAGCGCAGGTGCACCTCGCCGATGGCGATCACGTCGCCGTCCTTGAGCGGCTGGCGCGCCACCTTGCCGTCGTTGACCAGCGTGCCGTTGGTGGAGCCCAGGTCGGCCACCGCGTACTTGCCCGGCGACTCGCGCCACACCTTGGCGTGGTCGCGCGAGCACTTCTTGTTCTCGGGCATCGCGATCGTGTTGTGCGCCTCGCGCCCGATGGTGAGGCCCGGGTCGATGGGGTAGACCTTGCCGGCCAGCGGTCCGGTCTCGACGACGAGGTGCGCCATGCCGGGGAGGATAGCGGAGGCCCCATGCCCGCGGCTATCCTCCGCCGCGCGCGGCGCGCCGGAGGGCCCGGCGGCCCGCCCTCCCGGGCCCGGACGCGTGTACCACCC
>JBJTIJ010000186.1:0-1297 GCA_046094945.1 Planctomycetia bacterium
GGGCACCTTCGGGCGCTCGATGCTGCGCGACGACCGGCCGGCGCCGGAAGGCACGGGCTGTGCCTACCTCGTGCGCGTGGCCGAGCGCACCTACCCCAGCAAGGCGGAGTTCAGCCCGCGGGCCTGCCGGCAGCGGGGCACCGCCGCGAGCGCGGCGGCAGCGCACGCGATGAGCGCGCCTGCTGGGCCGCGGCTGGGACTGGCCCAGCGCGCTGCGCTGGGACTGGTGTGGGCCTACCGGCTGCTGCTCAAGCCGTGGCTGCCGCCGGCCTGTCGCTTCGAGCCCTCCTGCTCCACCTACGCGCTGGAGGCCATCCGCGTGCACGGTGCATGGCGCGGCGCGTGGCTCTCGGTGCGCAGGCTCGCGCGCTGCCGCCCCGGGGGCGGCGGCGGCGAGGACCCGGTGCCGCCCCGCTAGGAGGCGCGCGGTGCCTCAGCGCGTCGCCGGCGGGCCGTCGAGGTTGGTGTTCGTGCGCAGGTCGAAGAGCGGCTGCAGGCGCTCGAGCTCCTCGAGGTAGGCCGCCACCCGGGCGTTGATGGTGCCGGCGCGCGCGCCCACGGGCATGCGCATGCCCCGCGGCTGCTCGCGCTGCGCACCGAACACGCGCCGCGAGAGGAACTCGGAGTAGGCCCGCGGGCTGAACTCCGCCTTGCTGGGGTAGGTGCGCTCGGCCACGCGCACGAGGTAGGCACAGCCCGTGCCTTCCGGCGCCGGCCGGTCGTCGCGCAGCATCGAGCGCCCGAAGGTGCCCGGGCTGGCGTCGGTCGTGTCGTTCTTCGCCTCGCCCCGGCGCACGAGCCCGTAGCCGCCCTGGCGCACGAAGTTGCGCCGGCCCAGCTGGGCCTGCTCGCCGGCCGTGGCGCCAGGGCCCGGCCGCGCGGCCGTCGGCACGCTGCTGCCGATGAACAGGCCGGTGCGCTCATCGTGCACCACAGCGCCCGGCCGGGCCTGCTTCCAGGCCTCCAGCGCGGCGTTCCACGCACCCTCGGCGGTCTCGCCCTCCTTGGCAGCGCCCTCGCGCTGCTGCACGTCGCGCTGGAAGGCCGCCAGCTCGCGCTCGGCACGCTCCAGCTGCTTGCGGGCGAGGAAGCGCTCGAAGACCTGGTCGCGCACCTCGGCCAGCTCGGGGATGCGCTCGGCGGTCACGGCCAGCGTGCGCGCCACGACCTTGGTCTGGCGCTGGTTGAGCTGGATCGGCACCGCCGAGACGTCGCCGTCGCGCTGGCTGCCGAGGTAGAGCGGCAGGTCGTCGAAGGCGGGCAAGGCCGTGATCTCGGCACTGGTGAGCGACACCGG
>JBJTIJ010000187.1:0-2870 GCA_046094945.1 Planctomycetia bacterium
GCGGCAGGGCACGCGTGTCGCTCACGCGCTCGTAGGGGTAGCGACGCTCCTGGCCGCCCGCCTCGCACGACGGGCGGGCCAGCGGCGTGGCCGCCAGCGTGCGCTTGGCGGCCATGCCGGCCAGCACGTTGTCCTCGCGCGGCCGCGGCACGGGGGCCGAGGTGTCGGCGCGGTCGCGCAGGGCCACGGCGGTGAGCACCACCACCGCCACGGCGTAGGCCAGCAGGGCGCGCTCCTTGCCCAGGATGCGGTCGAGGGCGGCCGTCACGGCCAGCGCGCCCAGGCCCAGCAGCAGGAAGACCAGGAAGGTGCCCATGGCGGCCCCCAGCACGGGGACCGGGGCCAGCAGGAGTGCCAGCGGGTGGATCAGGTCCGGGGTCACGAGCGGCCCTCCTGCGCATCGAGGTCGAGGCTGGCGCCGGGGCGCACGGCCACGCTCTCCAGGGACAAGGTCACCTCCACCAGGCCGGTGGCGGCCTTGGCCCTGGAGGGCTGCTGCGCCACCAGGCCGACGATGGCCGTCGGCTGGCGCGGGTCGGTGAGCATCTCCAGCACCGCCTCGACGCAGGGCGCCGGCGCGGTGAGCACCACCTTGACCGGCCACTCCTGCAGGAAAGCATCGGGCCCGGGCGAGCGCGGGTTGTCGAAGGTGACGCTGTCCACCGAGGTGGCCCCGTTGCGGATGGCCACGTCCACGATGCGCGCCACCAGCGCGAGGTTGGCCAGGCGCCGCTCGAGGTCCTCGCGCGGCACGCTGGTCACGCTGGCAAAGCCCAGCAGCTCGGCCTCCAGGTCCATGTCGGCCCGGTTGGCACGCGTGCGCAGCACGTTCCACACGTCTGAGAGCAGCGAGGAGAAGGCCACGTTGGGGTTGCCGGTGCGGAACAGCGCCGTGCGGTCCACGGCGATGCGCTCCGCATCCTTCAGCGCCGCCTCGGCAGCCGCGGCATCGCCGTCGAAGGCCGCGGCGCCCACGCCGCCGCGCGCGTGCGCGGCCACGAGCGCCATGCGCACCCAGGCCTGCACGCGGTCGCCGCCGGCAGCAGCCGGGTCGAAGGCGCTGGACATGGCGCGCACCGAGGCGTCGAACTGCTCGGCGTTGGCGCGCAGGGTGGTGCCCACGCCCTCGCGCGGCAGCACCAGGCCCTTGACGGACGACTCCGCGGAGATGGCCTGCACCTCCGCCTCCTCGGGGCTGGGCGTGATCACGTGCACCGCGACCAGGCCCAGCAGGAAGATGCCCAGCCCGAACAGGACCGGGCGCCAGAAGGAACCGTAGCGTTGCCAGAGCTCGTCCACTGGGGCCTCCCTACTTCTGCTGGGCGGCCGCGCGGGCCGCCTCTTCGAGGATGGAGCGTGCCTGCTCGGGCGGCAGGCTGGGGAAACGGTCGCCGAGCACGCGCTTGACGTCGGCCGGGTCGACCTCGCCGAAGGGCACGCGCGCCTCCAGCCCGCCCGGGGTCATGCCCACGAAGGCCAGGGGCTGCTTGTCGTCGTCGAAGCGGATGCGGGCCAGCGTCACGGGCCGGCCGGCGCCCGCCGGGCGTGCCAGCACCTCGCCGGGCCAGAGCTCGAGCTCGAACTCGCCGTCCTGGCCGGGCTTGGGCGGCTTGAAGCGCGTGAGCACGCGCACCACCAGCCCGCGCGTGTTCTCCTCGCAGGCCTTCACGAAGGCAGTGTACTTCTGCTCGGGCTTGTCCACGTTGGCCATCACGCGCAGCGTGGCCAGCACGCGCGCGTCGCGCGCGCGCAGCGGCTCGGTGCTGCGCAGCCCCGCCTCGTAGCCGCTGGCCGGGCGCGTGGCCGACTTGGCCCGCACCCAGCCCACCTCGTTGACGGGGTCGTCGGTCACCAGCCGCACCGACTGCGCGTAGAGCTCAGGCGCCGAGGCCAGCCGCGTGGTGAGCTCGCCCCAGGCCTGCGCGAGCAGCACGCCGGGGGCGGCGCGCTCGGCCAGCATGCGGTGCTTGATCTCGCCCTCCTGGGCGCCCACCAGCGCGTCGCGCACGCCACGGTCCTTCTTCTTGACCTCCTCGGCGCGCTGCTTGATCGAGTCGGCGCGGTCCTGCCAGGCCTGGCTGGCCTCGCTGCGGCCTTGGTAGACCAGGCCCAGCGACACCAGCATCACGGCGGCGGCGCCGATGCTGAAGATGCCCTTGGTGAGGAAGTCACGCTGGCGGCGCATGGCCGCCGGCAGCACCTCCAGCACGAAGGCGGCCGGGGCCATCGCCATCTGGGCCAGGCCCATGGCCACCGAGAACTCGTGGCCCTGCTCGTCGGCCAGGCGCTTCTCGTCCTCCGAGAGGCCCGAGAGGTCACACAGCACGAAGGGGTTGAAGCGCTCCACCGGCACGCCCATGGCCTGCTTGAGGTAGAGGTCCAGGCCCTTGAGGCTGGCGCCGCCGCCGGCCAGCAGCACGCGGTCGATCTTGAGGTCGGGCATGCGCGTCTGCGCGCGCGCGATCATCAGCGTGCTCTGGATGAGCGAGGACATCTGGCCCGCCACGCCCATGATGGCGTTGGCCACCTTCTCGGCCGTCGGGTCGGCGTAGCGCGCCTGCGCCTTGGGCGTCACGTCGCCCTTGGTCGCCTTCATCGTCTCGGCCTTGCCCTCGGTGGTCGAGAAGGCCTGCACCAGCGCGTCGGTGAAGGCCTTGCCGCCCGGCGTGGCGTTCCTGGCGAAGAGCAGCTCGCCGCCGCGCTGGATGGCGATGTCGAGGTTCTCGGCACCGATGTTGACGAGGATGGCGGTCTCTTCCTCGGTGTAGGTGGCGTTGACCGCGAAGGCGTTGAACAGTGCCACGCTGTTGGGGCAGCAGGCCCCCACCTTGAGCCCGCCCGAGCCCAGCGCGCCGATCTGCGCGTCCACG
>JBJTIJ010000188.1:0-3640 GCA_046094945.1 Planctomycetia bacterium
CACCGCGCCCGAGGCCGCCACGGCCAGCAGGGCACGGCGCGACAGGACCGGGCCTGCGACGGGATCGCGCGGGGCGTGGCTCATGGCCGGCAGGCTGGCCGTGGCTCAGGGTGCGGCCAGCCCACGTGCGGGCCACGGCGCCCGCGGCCCTAGCCGCCCCCGCGCTGGGCCTTGCGCAGGCCCCGCCGGTGGCGCCGCAGCGCCCGCGCAGCCTTGAGCGCCTGCCTCCAGGCCTGCGGGTAGAGCGGGTTCCAGCGCAGCGCACGGCCGAGGAACACCCACGCGCGCCACGGCTGGCCCGCGCGGCGGCTCTCCTTGGAGGCCCGCACCCAGCGCCGCGCCATGCCGGCACGCACCACCGGCCTGAGGCGCACGCGCCACGGCTCCTCGCGCAGCACCTCCTCGTAGTTGCGCGCCCAGCGCAGCGTCGAGGCCCGCACCTGCAGGTAGATGTGCCCCGCCTCGCCGCGCGCCCCGGCGTGGTGGCGGCGCATGCTGCAGGCCGCGCCCGGCACGTGGGCCCAGCGGCCCAGCCGGGCGAGGTGCGCGAACAGCACGCCGTCGTGGCCCGTGGGCAGGCGCTCGGGCCAGCCGCCGGCGGCACGCACGGCGCCGGCGCGCAGCAGCGAGCACGAGCCGAAGCCCGCGCCCTGCACCACCATCCAGCCCATGGGGTCGCGCACCAGCGCCGCGAGCCGGTCCAGCTGCTCGCGGCCCGCCTGCACGTCCAGCGTGCGCCGGTCGCAGGTCGCCACCACGCAGCGCCCGTCGGCGGCCAGCACGGCGCAGGCGCGCCCGAGGAAGTCGGGCGGCCACAGGTCGTCGCTGTCGAGGAAGGCGAAGGCGTCCACGTCGCCCACCTGCGCCATGCCGGCGTTGCGCGCCGCCGCCGCCCCGGCGTGCGCACGCTCCAGCAGCTCCCAGCCCGGGCGGCCCTGCGCGGCCAGCCAGGCGCGCACCGCCGCCGGCGTGCCGTCCGTCGAGCCGTCGTCCACCACCACCACGCGCTGCGGCGCGCGCTGCTGGGCCGCCACCGAGGCCAGCGCCTCCAGCACCAGCGTGGGCCGGTTGCGCACGGCGATCACCACGCCCACCGCGAGGCCCGCGGCCGGGCCCGCGCGCCGCTCGCGCACTCGCTCTGCCAGCAACGCACGCAGGCCCTCGCTCACCTCCACGTTCCGCGCTGCGCGCGCTGTGGACGCACCGGGCTCGGCAAGCGCGGCGGGCACGGCGCCTGCTGCAGCCGCCGCAGCCTCCCGCGGCCCCGCACCCAGCACGGCGCAGGCCAGCGTGTGCTCGCCGGCGGCCAGCTGCGCGCGCAGGAAGGGCAGGGCGACACGCTCGTGCTGCAGGTGCGCGCGCTCCACCTCGCGCCCGCCCCCAGCCGTGCGCGTGCCCCCGAGGTCGAGCAGCCACGAGGCACCTTGCGGTGCCGAGAGCCGCGCCTCTCCGCCAGCCACCTCGGCCTGCAGGCCCGCGCCGCCCTCGGGCAGCGCAAAGCCCCATTCCTCCAGCACCAGCGGACGGGCGGTCTCGACGTGGTGCAGGCGCACGTGCCACGGCGGCTGGCCCTCCAGCACCGTCTCCACCACCACGTCGGGCCACGGGCGCCAGCGGCGGGCCACGCGCGAGCCCACCACGCGCGGCTGCTCGGGATCCGCGAGCCGGCGCACCTCGCCGGCGGCGTCGCGCGCCACGAGCGTGCTCTCGCCCAGCCACGGCGGCTCGCCGGGCGTGCGGCCCGGCACGTCCAGCGCGAGGCCCATGCGCGAGGAGAGCGCCAGCCGCGCGTACTTGGCCGGCGCCTGCGTCACGAAGCCTGGCGAGTCCTGCCCGCCGCAGAGCGCCAGCACCTGCTCGCCATCCTGCGCCAGCACCATGCGCGCCACCGGGTCGGCCCACGGCCCCCCCGGCGCGGCGGGCACCGCCTCGGCGCTGGCCCAGAAGGGGTGCGTGGCCGGCAGCGCCAGCGGCAGGAAGGCCTTGAGGGCCCACAGCGGAGAGGCGCCCGAGATGTAGTGCTCGCAGGCCTCGGGAAGCTCGCGCGCATGACCGCGCAGCAGCAGGCCCTGCGCATCCAGCACCGGCTGGGCCGCCCACCAGCGCAGGTGGCGCAGGTAGAGGCCCTTGAGCTCGCCCCACGGCAGGGCCTCCTCGTTGGCCAGCGCCAGCGCCCCCCAGAAGGCCGCCGGCGCCCAGCGGTAGGCCAGCGAGCGCCCGTGCACCAGCGTGGCGCCGTCGGCATCGAACCAGTGCCGGTAGCCCTGCGCGAAGGTGCGCGCACGGGCGCGCAGGCGCTCGGCGCGCGCCGCATCGCCCAGCCCCGAGGCGGCATAGAGCAGCCCGTAGAGGTGGAAGGCAAACGGCGTGTAGCCGTCCACGCGCCGCTGCGCGCAGCCCGGCTCGCGCGGGCGGTCGTCGTACCAGCCTCCGGCGAGCGCGCGCGACTCGATCGCCTCCAGTGCGCGCCGCTGGGCACGCACGTCGTGCGCGCGGCCCACGCGCGCCAGGCCCAGCCCGGCCAGCACGCCGAACCAGTGCCAGTTGTTGTCGTGCGGGCGTGCCTGCTGGGCCCCTGCCAGCCACGCAGCCAGCCGCTGCTGCACGGCCGGGGCCAGCGGCGCCCACATCTCGTGGGGCGCCAGCAGCAGCGCAGCGCCCAGCGTGCCCATCTCCACCAGCCGCTGGTCCGCGTCGCCCGGCCGGCCCCACCACTCGGGGTGCGCAGGATCGCTGCCCGCCGCGAGCCCCCGGCGCACGGCCTCCCACGCCGGGTGGTGCCCGCCGCCGGCGGCATGCGCCGCCAGGCCCCACAGCGGGCGCGCAAAGCCCTCCAGCCCCGCGACATCGGCCGGGAAGGCGCGCGCGGGCGGGGGCAGGTCGAGGCGCGCACCGCCCGGGCTGCGGCGCGCCTCCAGCGGCGCCAGCAGGCGCAGCAGCAAGCCTTCCACGTCGGCACGCGTGGCGAGCGTGCCGCCCGGGGCACGCGCGCACCGCGACGGCGAGGAGCCTGCGGGATCGGCCACGCGCCTCTCGAGCGTCCTAGCCCGTCACGGGACCGGCCGGCGGCGGGTCCTCGTCGGGCAGGGTGGGCAGGCGCAGCATCACGAAGAGGCCGATGCTGCTCAGGCCCAGCACCAGCACCCGGCCATAGATGTGCAGGCTGCTGAGCGCGAAGCTGGCCGCCGCCACCGCCACGATCACGGTGACTGCCCGCACCTTCACCCTGCGCCGCACGCCGCGGCGCGTCTCCCAGTCGTGGATCAGGCCGCCGAAGAGCCGGCTGCGCCGCAGCCAGGCGTGGGCGCGCGGGCTCGAGCGGTAGAACAGCCACGACGAGAGCAGCACGAAGGGCGTCGTGGGCAGGCCCGGCACGAACGCGCCCACCACGCCCAGCCCCAGCGAGGCCCAGCCGCCGAGTTGGTAGAGCACGCTGCGCATGGGGTCGAGGTAGGGGCTCATTTCCATGGACGCCGCGGAGCGTACCGGTCCGGGGCTGCGCGCCACGGGGAACGCAACCGGCCGCCGGCCCGGGGTGCGATCCCCGGCTGGGCGGGGCCGGTATGCTCGCACCACCCGCGGAGGCCCTCCCATGCCTGCCCAGCCCCGCAGCCTCACCCTCCCCGGCCCGGGCCGCCTC
>JBJTIJ010000189.1:0-11107 GCA_046094945.1 Planctomycetia bacterium
GAGCCTGCCAGCCCTGCCGGCCCTGCCGGCCCTGGCGCGACTGCGCGCGCGCCCGTCGCGGCCGCCGGGCCCGCCATCCCCGGCAGCCACGCCACGCCGGGCACGGCCTTCGCGGCGCCCATCCACCTGCGCCCGACGCGCACGCGCCTGCTGCTTGAGCTGTGCTGCGGCCTGTGCGTGGCGCTGGCCGGCGCGCTGCTGGCCGAGCACGCACTCACGCTGGGCAGCGCCTACGGGTTGCCGGCGCTCTCGGCCCTCGTCCCGGGCCTCTACGCGCTCACCGGCGCGGGCTGGGCGCTCAAGGCCGGCGTGGGCCTGTGGCGGCCGCCGGCCCGCGTGCGGCTCGACGGCGAGGGCGTGCAATCGCTGGCGCTGTGGCCGCCGCGCCAGCGCGTGGACTGGCAGGAGGTGGCCACGGTGCGCCGCTGCCGCCTGCCGCTGGCCGGGCAGGTGGTGTTCGTGGCCCGGCAGCCGGGCGCGCCCGCGGGCCCGTGGTGGCGGCGCCTGCTGCGCCGCCTGCCGCTCGTGATCGACGCACGCTCTGTGAGCATGGACGCGCGCGAGCTGGTGCCGCTGCTGGAGGGCCACGCGCTGGCCAGCGCCTTCCGCGAGCCCGCGGCGCCGCCGACGGCGAGCGCGACGGCCACGGCCGCCAGCGCCCACGGGGCCTAGCCGCCCGCGCGGGCGCGCAGGCTAGGCCTCGTCCGGGTCGGGCTCCTCGCGCACGATGCGCACGGCGCGCGCGCCCAGCGCGCGCAGCAGGCCCGAGAGGCGCAGGTGCGTCTCGTGCGTCTCGAGGGCCACGCGCACCTCCAGGCCCTCGACGCGCGCGTGCGGGCCCAGCGCCCAGTCCACCTCCTCCAGCGACCAGGCCCATGCCTCGGTGGACACGCCCAGCGGCTCGAGCAGGGCCGGCACGGGCTGGCTGCTGCCGTCGAGGATCCAGCGGAACCAGCGGTTGAGGGCCTCGGCCGCCGCGTGGGCCACGTCTTCATCCACGAAGCGTCCGGCAACCTCGACGACGGGCTCGCTCATGGGGTCGATGGTAGCCTCGGCCCCGCAGGGAGGCCCCGCTTGGAGGCACGCGTGCGCCGCAACCTGGTGGTGCTCAGCGACGGGACCGGCAGCCGGGGCGGCCGCGCGCACACCACCAGCGTCTGGGCGCTCTACGAGCAGCTCGAGCGCGGCGCCGCGCCGCCGGGCTCGGGCCTGCCGGCACAGCTGGCCTGCCACGACGACGGCGTGGGCACGCAGCGCGCCTGGCCTGCACGCCTGCTGGGCCGGCTCTTCGGCTGGGGCCTGTACGCCAACGTGCGCGAGCTCTACGCCTTCCTCGTGCGCAGCTACGCGCCGGGCGACGCGCTCTACCTGCTGGGCTTCTCGCGCGGCGCCTACACCGTGCGCACGCTGGCCGGGCTGGTGGGCCGCTTCGGCATCCTGCGCCGCGAGCGCTTCGCGACCGCCGCCGCGCTGGAGCGCGCGCTGGACGCGGCCTGCCGCTCGCAGCGCGCCACCTTCGCCGAGACGCGCCGCCGCCGGCGCGCCGACCCGCAGGCCGGCGAGGAGCCGCTGCTGCTGGGCGGCCTCGCGTGGGACGACTTCCACCACGAGCCGCGCGCGGGCCGGCCGCACGGCGTGGACATCGAGTTCCTCGGCGTGTGGGACACGGTGGACGCCGTGGGCCTGCCCTCCGACGGCGCCGCCGAGGCGCTCAACCGCATCTTCCAGTGGCGCTTCGCCGACCGGCGGCCCAGCGCACGCCTGCGCTGCGCACGGCAGGCGCTCGCGCTCGACGACCGCCGCCGCACCTTCCAGCCCGAGCTGTGGGACCTCGCGCACGAGCCCCCCACCGCGCCGGGCCAGCGCCCGCGCGTGCTGCAGGCCTGGTTCGCCGGCTCGCACGGCGACGTGGGCGGGGCCAGCGAGCGGCGCCAGCTGGGCGGCGTGGCGCTGGACTGGATGCTGGCCGAGGCCCGCGCCAGCGGGCTGCGCTTCCCCGAGGAGGCCCACGCGCGCATCCGCGCGCAGGCCGACCCGCTGGGCACGCTGGAGGACGAGCGCCGGGGCCTGCGCGCGCTCTACCGGCTGCGCCCGCGCGACGCGCAGGCGCTGGCCGCGGCGGCCGGCCAGCCGCGGGCCCTGCTGCACGCCAGCGTGCTGGAGCGCGTGCGGCAGGCCCCGGGCGGCTACGCGCCCCCGCTGCTGCCGGTCGAGGCCGAGCTGCTGGCCACGGCGCGTGCCGGCGAGGCGCCGCCGCTGCCCACGCCGGTGACGCTGGCGCACGACCCCGCGGCACGTGCCCGCGCGCAGGCGCTGCTGGCGCTGCAGCCGCGCCTGCAGCACGCGGGCTGGGCCCTGCTGCTGCTGCCCCTGCTGCTGCTGGCCGCCGAGCACGCCGGGGCCGCGCTCGAGGCAGCCTGCGCTGGGCACGGCCGGCTGCCCGTGCTGGCGCTGCTGGCGGGCCTGGCGCTGCTGGGCCTGCTGGCCTTGCGGCTGGCCGAGCCGCTGGCCTGCGGGCGCGCCACGGGCCCGGCAGGCCCGCGCCACCCGCTGCGCGTGGCGGCGGCCCGCACGCTGGTGCTGGCCGCGCTGCTGGCCGCAGGCCTGGCCGTGCTGGCCGCGGCGCTGGGCCTGTGCGGCAGCGGGCTGCGCGCGCTCGACGGCCGGCTGGGCTGCGGCACGCCGCGCCGCTGGCTCGACCTGCCCACGCTGCTGCTGGCCTGGGGCGTGGGCTTCACGCTGCTGGCGCTGGCCGGGCGCGCCGTGGCCCGCCGCCTGCGCCACGCCGCGCTCGACGCACTGGCACCGCTGCGCGACGCGCCGCCCTAGCAGCGGACGCGCCCCGGCTGCAGAGGCCGCCCAGCGCGCTGCCGCCTCACGCGCTGCGCGCGTCCCGCCGCCTCACGCGCTGGGCGCGTCCTGCAGCCTCACGCGCGCGCCAGCAGCTCGTCCTGACGGCGCGCGCCCGGATGCCCCTCGCTGCGGCAGGCGGCCGCCAGCACCACGGCGGCCGCCCCGGCGCGCGCCAGCGCGTGCGCGCAGGCCAGCGCCGTGGCCCCGGAGGTGAGCACGTCGTCCACCACGATCACGCAGCGCCCCTGCACGCGTCCCGGCAGCGCCGTGAAGGCCCCGCGCGCGCCGCGCCGGCGCTGCCCGGGGCGCTGGGCGCTCTGCGGCGGGCCGTGGCGCGTGCGCTGCAGTGCCTGCGCGTCCAGCGGCACGTGCAGGGCCGCGCCCACGTGGCGCGCCAGCACCTCGGCTTGGTTGAAGCCGCGCGTGGCCAGGCGCCGGTGCGAGAGCGGCACCGGCACCAGCAGGTCGCCGGGCAGGGCGCGCGCCTCCAGGGACAGCGCCAGCCAGCGGGCCAGCGCCTGCGCCGCACGCGCCCGTGCGCGGAACTTCAGCGCCACCACCAGCTCGCGCGGCACGCCGCGGTAGGACTGCCCGGCCACGATGCCCTCCACGGGCCAGTGCTCGGCGGCGCAGCGCAGGCAGCCGCGCACGCCCCCCAGCGGCCCGGCGCGCCGGCCGCAGCGCTCGCAGCGCGCCTGCAGCGGCTCGACGCGCGCCGCGCAGGAGAGGCACAGCGCGTCAGGCTCGGCGGCCTCCCACGCCTCGCGCCCGCAGGCCGCGCAGTGCGGCGCGAAGAGCAGGTCGAGCAGGGCCCGGGAGGCGGCGCGCCACATGCCGCGCCCTCGCGCCGCGCGCGCCGCCGGTCACGCAGGTCACGCCGGCCAGGCCGCCGGCAGGCCGCGCGCGCCGTCGCGCTCAGCGCGCGAGGTGGCGCTGCAGGTCCAGCGCCAGCTGCAGGTTCTCGAGCCCGGCCAGCTCGGCCACCGCGCACGTGAGCACCACCAGCAGCCACGTGAGCGCCAGCCACGGGCCCCAGCCGGCGGCAGGCACCGCCGCCGCCGCCGGCAGCGGCGCAGGCGGCGTCGAGGGCGTGGGGCTGGGCTCGGGCATGGGACCTCGGGGGGGCATCGGTACGATACGCCGCCCCGGGCCGGGAGCCCGCCCCCCTCCATGCCCAAGCGCCTGGCCCAGCTGCTCCTGCCCTCCGCCTCGCTGGGCCTGCGCGCCTACGACGTGCTGGAAGACACGGTCTTCGTGGGGCCCGGCAAGCTGGGGCTGGTGGCCAGCGCGCTGCCCTTCCCCAAGGCCATGGCCGTGCTGGCCTGGCAGGGCGACCACTTCACGGTGCGGGCGCTGCCCGGCGAGGCCGAGCCGCTGGTGGACGGCCAGCCCGCCGAGGGCCGGCGTGCCGGGCACGAGGCGCGCGTGACGCTGGGCAGCGAGGTGCTGCAGGTGCGCCTGGAGCAGGCTCCGGCTGGGCGTGCCGCCGGGGCTGCGGCGCCCACGCGCGCGCCCAAGCCTGCGGGGCACGCCGCGCCTGCGGCCCCGGCCGCGCCCGCGGCGCACCTGCCGGCGTCCGGCGCGCAGGGCGCGCCGGCCCCCGTGCGCCGCGCGCCGGGCAGCCGCCCGGCCGCTGGCGCGCGCCGCGTGCAGCCACCGCGCGCGGGCTGGAACCACCTGACGTGGATCTTCACCACGCTGGGCCTGCTGCTGCTGCTGCTCACGGCCGTGGGCGCGGTGGGCGACCTGGGCGCGCTCAAGGACGCCGAGCGCGTGCGCAACCTGCGCCTGCCCGAGCCGGCCGCCCCGGCGGCCGGCGACACGGAGCGCATCACGCGCGAGCTCATGGCGGCCGAGGCCTTCGAGCGCGAGCACGCCGACGACCTCGACGGCGCCATCGCGCGCTGGCGCGAGCTGCTCAAGAAGTTCCCCGGCGAGGCGGGCCAGCCGCTGCCGCCCGAGGTGCTGGCCGCGGCAGCACGCATCGAGTCGCTGCACGAGCGCGCCTCCGAGCGCGCCCTGCACGACCTGCGCAGCACGCTGGAGGCCCAGCGCCGCGCCAAGCGCTTCGGCTCGGCGCTGGAGGCGCTGCGTGCCTACGAGAAGCGCTTCGGCGACACCGAGGCCGCGGCCGCCGTGCCCACGCTCAAGGACGAGCTGCAGAAGGACGCCGCCACCGAGCTGGAGATCCTCAAGCAGAAGGTGCGCCCGCTGCTGGCCAGCGCGCCGCGCCAGGCGCACGCGCTGCTGGTGGGCGGCAGCATCGAGCTGCCGCCCGACCTCGCCGGCGAGGTGGCCGCGCTGGCCGAGCAGGCGCTGGAGGGCATGCGCCGGCGCGGCGCCGAGCCGCTGCCGCGCGAGGCCCCCACGCCGCCGCCCGGCACGCCCAGCGCGCCCGGCAGCCAGCCCGGCAGCCAGCCCGGTGCCCAGCCCGGCGCGCCCAGCCCCGAGGAGGCCGCACGCACGCTGTGGCGCACGGCCCACGGCCACCTGCAGGCCGGGCGCGGCGTGGAGGCCCTGGCGGCCTACGAGGAGCTGCTCGCGCGCCACGCGCGCCTGCCGCTGGTCGAGCAGGCCAGGCGCCGCGTCGAGGCCGGCCGGCTGGCCGCGCGCGCCCTGGCCCGCGGGCCCGCCGGCCTGCTCTCCGGGGCGGCCGAGATGCGCCGCGGCCGCCTGGAGGCCGAGTACGCCTTCAGCGACCCCAAGATCCTCGAGCGCGACTTCAGCATCGAGAAGCCCTTCGCCAGCGACCTGCCGCTGGACGCGCTGCCCGTCGAGGGTGACGTGGTGCTGCGTGGCACCACGGGCGTCTTCCACGTGCTCGTCTACACCAGCGACGTGCACGTCGAGGCCGAGGGCACGGCCGTGGTGGCCAAGGACCTGGGCCTGCTGGCCGTGGCCGAGGAAGAGCGCTTCCGCGCCCTGCTGCTCGACCTCGCCAACACGCGCTTCCGGCTCAAGAAGGGCGCCGCCGCCACCGTGCAGCCCGGCCACGTGCTGTGGTTCATGGGCGAGGGCGTGTGGAAGGACGCCGACCCGGGCGAGCACGGCTTCATCAAGATCGCCGAGCGCGACCGCAGCACCCTGCAGCCGGGCGAGCGCGTCAAGCTCACGCTCACGCGCAAGGGCGAGCGTCTCGAGGGCGGGCTCGAGAGCAAGAGCGACGGCGTGGCCCTCGAGGGCCGCGTGCGCGGCGACGATGGCGGCGGCATGGGCAGCGCGCGCGTGGGCGTGTTCGTGCACGGCGGCGAGCTGCGCCTGCGCGTGCTGCGCATCTCGGGCGTGGTGGACATGGCGTGGTTCGAGCGCTACGTGAAGGAGCTGGTGGCCGCGGCCGGCAGCCCGCCCTAGGGCGCGCAGCCGCCGGCACGCCGGCAGGGAGGCAGGAGGCAGCATGGCACGCACGCAAGCCGTCACGGTGGGCGGCCACCTCACGCTGCAGCAGGCACTGGACGCCGCGGCCGGGCCCCGGCCCGTGCGCTTCGCGCCGCGCGGCATGGCGCGCGTGCGCGCCTCGGCCCGCCGCGTGGCACAGGCCGTCGAGCGGCGCGAGTGGGTCTACGGCGTCACCACGGGCCTGGGCAGCAACGCCAAGGAGACCATCCCGCCGCGCGACGAGGCGGCGCTGCAGCGCAACCTGCTGGTGAGCCACGCGCTGGGCGAGGGCGAGCCCTTCCCCGACGAGGTGGTGCGGCTGGCCCTGCTGCTGCGCCTGCACGCGCTGGCGCAGGGCCACAGCGGCGTGCGCCCCGCCACGCTGCAGGCGCTGGCACGGCTCTACGAGCGCGACGTGCTGGCCGTGGTGCCCTGCCGCGGCAGCGTGGGCGCCAGCGGCGACCTCGCGCCCCTCTCCTGCCTCGTGCTGCCGCTGCTGGGCGAGGGGCGCGTGCGCATGGCCGGCCGCGTGCTGCCGGCGCGCCGCGCGCTGGCCCGGGCCGGCCTGCGGCCCCACGTGCTGGCGGCCAAGGAAGGGCTGGCGCTGGTCAACGGCATGCAGGTGACGCTGGCGCTGTGCCTGCTGGCGCTGCGCGAGGCCGAGGTGGCGCTGCGCACCGCCGACCTGTGCGCCGCGCTCACGCTCGAGGCCCTGGCCGGGCGCAGCGACGCCTTCGACGCGCGCCTGCACGCCGTGCGCCCGCACCCGGGGCAGGCGGCCTCGGCGGCGCGCATCCGCGCGCTGGTGGCCGGCAGCCGGCTGGTGGACGCCCCCATCGAGCGCATCGCCGGCAAGCGCCGCGCGCCGCAGGACGCCTACGGCGTGCGCTGCGCGCCGCAGGTGCACGGCGCCTGCGCCGACGGCATGGCCTTCGCCCGCGAGGTCTTCACGCGCGAGGTGGACGCCGCCACCGACAACCCGCTGGTGCTGGGCGCGGACATCCTCTCGGGCGGCAACTTCCACGGCGAGCCGCTGGCGCTGGCCGCCGACCACCTCAAGCTGTGCACGCACGAGCTGGGCAGCATCAGCGAGCGGCGCCTGGCCACGCTGGTGGATGCGCACCTCAACGAGGGCCTGCCGGCCTACCTCGCGCCCAGGAAGGGCCTGCACAGCGGCTTCATGATCCCGCAGTACGTGGCCGCGGCCCTGGTCTCGGAGACCAAGACGCTGTGCTTCCCGGCCTCGGCCGACTCCATCCCCACCGGCTGCAACATCGAGGACCACGTCTCGATGGGCCCCATCGCCGCGCGCCGCGCGCGCGAGGTGGCCGCGCGCGTGCACAGCGTGCTGGCCCTCGAGGTGCTGGCCGCCTGCCAGGCGCTGGACCTGCGCGCGCTGGCGCCGGGGCGGCGCGTGCGTGCCGTCGTCGAGCGCGTGCGCCAGGAGGTGCCCTTCCGCCCGGTGGACGCGCCCTGGGAGGATGCCCTGCCGCGCGTCACGGCCTTGGTAGCCTCGGGCGCGCTCCTGAAGGCCGCGGGGCTCTAGCCGCGGCCGGGGGCTGGGAGGCTCCCGTGGCCGCACGCATCGACCCCCGCACGCTCAAGGGCTTCCAGGACGTCCTGCCCGCCAAGGCGCTGCGCCGCGCCACGCTGCTGCGGCGCCTGGAGGACGTGTTCCGCGCGCACGGCTACGCCCCCATCGACACGCCCAGCGTCGAGCTGGCCGAGATCCTCAAGGGCAAGGGCGGCGAGGAGACCGACAAGCAGCTGTTCGAGTTCACCGACGCCGGCGAGCGCCAGGTGGCGCTGCGCTTCGACCTCACCGTGCCGCTGGCACGCTTCGTGGCCCAGCACCAGGCCGAGCTGGTGTTCCCCTTCCGCCGCTACGCCATCGGCCACGTCTGGCGCGGCGAGCGGCCGCAGAAGGGCCGCCTGCGCGAGTTCATCCAGTGCGACGCCGACCTCGTGGGCGCCGTGGGCCCGGCGGCCGACGCCGAGATCCTCGTGCTGATGGCCGCGGCCTACCGCGCGCTGGACGTGGGCGCCGTCACGCTGCGCGTCAACGAGCGGCGCATCCTCAACGGCCTGCTCGAGCGGCTGGCGCCGGGCGTGGCGCCCTCCGCCGTGCTGCGCGTGCTGGACAAGCGCGACAAGCAGGGCGCCGAGGCCGTGCGCGCCGAGCTGGCCACGGTCGGCCTCGAGCCCGGCTCGGCCGCCGCGCTGCTGGAGGCCACGGCGCCGGGCGCCGGCCCCGAGGCCACGCTCGAGCGCCTGGCGGCCGCCGTGCGCGGCAGCGCCGTGGGCGAGGCCGGCGTGCAGCACCTCGCCGAGGTGCGTCGCCTGGTGCTGGCGGCCGGCGTGCCGGCCGGCGTGCTGCAGGTCGACCCCACCATCGCGCGCGGGCTGGACTACTACACCGGCGTGGTGATGGAGGCGCGCCTGGAGGCGCTGCCCGCGGTGGGCAGCGTGGGCTCGGGCGGCCGCTACGACGACCTCGCCGGCCTCTACACCCCCACGCGCCTGCCCGGCGTGGGCTGCTCGGTGGGCATCGACCGGCTGATGGTGGCGCTGGAAGAGCTGGAGGGCGGCGCGGGCGCCACCTCGCGCAGCCCGGCGCAGGTGCTGCTGACGCACCCCGAGGCAGGCGCGCCGCCGGAGGCACTGGCGGCCACCTTCGCGCTGGCCGAGCGGCTGCGCACGGCCGGCATCCGCGTCGAGACCTACCCCGAGCCGCGCAAGCACGCCGCGCAGATGAAGTACGCCGACCGCCAGGGCCTCGCCGTGGCCATCACGCGCAACGCCGACGGCACCTGGCACGCCAAGGACCTCGCCACGCACGCCACGGAGGCCCTTGCGCACGTCGAGGCCGTGGCGGCCTGGATGCGCGCCCGACGCGCCTAGCCGCCCGTCGCGCCACCGGGCTGCTGCCTGCCAGCCCAGCCTGCACGTCCCTGGCGCGTCCTCGTCAACGTGCCCACGCGACCGGGGGCAGCCACCGCCCACATCCTGCCAGCGTGGCCCCAGGGCATGGAGCCACTGCCTGCGCCCTCCTGGCGGACGGTTCGCCGGTGCCACGAGGCCCCTGCCATCGGCCGCGCGCCCGCGAGGAGCCTCGCAGCACCGCCGCGAGGCCCGTGGGCCGCTACAGGGCTTCAGGGTCGGCCCGAGCCGTGCTTCGCGAACCAAGACCGCACCGCCAGGAAAACGCGCTCGCGTTGCGTCTGGTCGATGGGGTGGCCCTCGCCCTCGTAGACCGTGCGCTCGTTCGGCACGCCGTGCTTGTCGAGGATGACCTTGAACTCTTCCGACTGCTGCGGGCGGACGGTCGTGTCCGCGCTGCCGTGCAGGAGCAGGAACGGCGTGCGGACCTGCTCCGCCCTGGCCGCGGACGGTGCCGGGTAGCCTTCGCTCCTGCCGATCCCACTGCCGGTGATCGCCGCCGCCTGCAGGCGGCCGGGTGCGATCGCCGCCAGCCCGATCGTCACGAAGCCCCCCATGCTGTGGCCGTAGGCGAACATGCGCTTGGCGTTCACCTCCGGCATGCGGGCCAGCAGGTCGAGGCACGTCCGGGCGCGCCGGAGGTTCTCCGTGCTTGCGCCGGGCTCGGCGGCGTGCGCGCCGCCGCGCGCCCCCTTCGCCGGGGGTGATGCTGGTGCCGACGGGCCAGCTTGCGCAGCGCCGGGCCTCGGGGCCAGCCTGTCGGCGGCGTGCGTGTAGGAGGGTGCGATGCAGACGAAGCCCCACGTCACCATCTCGCGGGCCTTGTGCAGGCCGAAGCTACCGGCGCTCCCGCCGAGGCCGTGGCTGATGAGGACCGCGGGGAACGGCCCCTTGCCCTCGGGCTTGAGCAGGATGCCGTCCATCGCGAAGTCGCCCTCGCGGTACGTCCAGCGCTCACCGGCGAGATTGAAGTCGCCCGGAGCGGCGATGGGCGCCTTCTCGGAGGCCGTCGCCATGGCGGCCGCCAGCAGGAGGAACCCAAAGGCTCGGATGGGGAAGGTGAGTGTCATGGCACGCATGGCGGTCAGGCCTGGCTCCGGTTCCGAGCCAGGCCACAGCCGTTGCGATCGAGGGGGGCGAGCATGACGGAGGTTTCCTTGGGGCGTGGCTGCTTGGCTAGTTGTGGAGCGTGACCGCCAGCAGCGAGGCGAGAGACAATCCGAGGCCAGCGATCAGCAGCCCCAGGACGACCTTGTCGAGGCGATGCGCAGGCTGGAGCGTGCGCGCCCGCCGCCACAGCAGGAGGCTGACGAGGCCCAACGGCAGGCTGACGAACAGGGGCATGAGGTAGGCCCACGCCCACGACGTCAGCAAGAACCCCAGGGCGCAGAGGAGGGCGATGCCGTAGGCGGTGTGGGCGGACTTCATGGAAGGCTGCCGCGCGGGGTGCCTGCGGCATGGTATCGGCCCCTGCGGCCGGGGTCCACGTCCTCGCTGCTCGCGAGGGCCGGCCCGCCGCCTCTCGCGCCCGGCGCGTGCGGCGCGCTCAGCGCGCCTTGGGGCGCAGCACGAGCGAGGCGGAGTTGATGCAGAAGCGCAGGTAGGTGGGAGGCGGGCCGTCGTCGAAGACATGGCCGAGGTGGCCGCCGCAGCGACGGCACATGACCTCGGTGCGCACCATGCCGTGGCTGCGGTCCTCCACCTGCAGCAGGCGCGCGGCGGCCAGCGGCTGGAAGAAGGAGGGCCAGCCGCAGCCGGAGTGGAACTTGGCGTCGGAGAGGAAGAGCTCGGCCCCGCAGCCGGCGCAGCAGTAGGTGCCCAGCGTCTCGGTGTCGGTGTACGCGCCGGTGAACGGGCGCTCGGTGCCCTTCTCGCGCAGCACGTGGTACTGCATGGGCGTGAGGCGCTCGCGCCACTGGGCCTCGCTGAGCTGCAGCGG